>JBAVUB010000750.1:0-3425 GCA_049696575.1 Acidobacteriaceae bacterium
TCAACGACACGGTGCGGAACAACATTGCTTACGGCCAGCCCGATGTTCCGGTCTCGCGCGTTATCGAAGCCGCGAAGGCCGCCTTGGCCCACGACTTCATCGAGAAAATGCCGGAGGGCTACGACACCGTCATCGGCGAGAAGGGGTTCCGCCTTTCCGGCGGCGAGCGGCAGCGCCTTGCTATCGCGCGCGCCATCTTGAAAAACGCGCCGGTGCTGATCCTCGACGAAGCCACCTCGGCTCTGGACTCGGAAAGCGAATCGCTGGTCCAGGCGGCGCTGGCGAATCTGATGACGGGCCGCACGGTCATCGTGATCGCCCATCGTCTTTCGACCGTCCGGCGCGCCAACCGCATCGTGGTGCTCGAAAACGGTAGGATTACCGGCGTGGGCTCGCACGAGGAGCTGCTGCAAACTTCGGCGACCTATCAGAAACTGTATCGGTTGCAATTTATGGATATTGGCGAAAGCAACGGGCACGGAACGTTGATCGGCGGCAATGAGCCGGAGGTTCCCGCGCCGGAGACGACCGAGCCGGTGCTGCTGGGGAAAACGAATCGATGAGCGACGCGAAGCAGCCGGTGTACTCGATGACCGGATTCGCCCGGATTGCGGGCCGGGTTTCTGAAACGCTGGGATTTTCTCTCAGCCTGAAAAGCGTGAACCATCGCTTCCTCGATCTGCACATGCGGCTGCCGCAGGGATCGGAAGGGATCGAGATCGAATTGCGCAGGCTGCTGAAAGAGAAGCTGCGGCGCGGGCACATCGAAGTCACGCTGAATCTTGAACGCAGCCAGAAGGCAGAGGCTGGGTACGATCACGCGCTGGTGGCCGCTTACGTGGAAGCCTTTCGCGCGGCGTCTGCCGAACATGGGCTCAAGGCTGACCCGGATCTGAATGCTGTGTTTCGCCTGCCCGGCGTGCTCATGGCCGAGTCGCGCAACAGCGAAGAAGAATTGAAGGGGCTGGAAGAGGCCGTTCTCCGCGAGACGAATGCGCTGGTCGCAGCGCTGCAGACGATGCGCGCCCAGGAGGGTTCCGGGCTGGCCAACGAACTCCGCGCCGGCATGGAGCGCCTGCGCAGTCTGGTGGACGAAGCCTCGCTGCTCCGCGAAAAAGTGCAGCAGGCGTATTTCGATCGCCTCAACCAACGGATGAAGACCATGCTCGACGGCGGATTCGATCAGGAGCGCATTTTGCAGGAGGCCGCGCTCATTGCCGAGCGCAGCGATGTGGAGGAGGAAGTAACGCGTCTGCGCACGCACATCGACCACTTCACCGGGCTGCTCGATCAGGGCGGGGAAGTGGGCAAGAAGCTGGATTTCCTGCTCCAGGAGATGAATCGTGAGGCGAACACCTTGCTTTCAAAGACCAGCGGCGTGGCCGGGAATGGCACACGCATTACCGAAGCGGGGTTGGGCATGAAGTCTGAGATTGAAAAAGCGCGGGAACAGGTGCAGAACTTAGAGTAGGGGCTGGATCAGGGCTTGCAGTCGAAGGTTGCGCAGAGGAAGAGGGAGCTTGGCGGGGATACTCTTCATCATTTCGGCGCCGTCGGGGTCGGGCAAGTCGACGATCGTCAACCAGCTGCGTTCCCTCGTCTCGGGATTGGAATTTTCGGTTTCCTGGACCACGCGCGGGCCGCGCGGCTCGGAGCAGGAATCGCGCGAGTACCACTTCACCACGCGCGAGCATTTCGAGCAGATGATTCGCAACGGGGAGTTTCTGGAGTACGCCGATGTCTTTGGCAACTACTACGGCACGGCGCGCTGCAACCTGACAGAGGCGTTCTCGCAGGGGAAGGATCTGTTGCTGGATATCGATGTGCAGGGAGCGTCGCAGGTGCGGGCGAAAATGCCGGATTCGGTTTCGATTTTTCTCATGCCACCGTCGCCGGATGTTCTCGCCATGCGGCTCCGAAACCGCAGCCGCGCCGAGGGGAGCGTGCGGGAAGAGGATATCGAGCGGCGCCTGGCCAAGGCTCGCACGGAGATTGAGAATTACCGGGATTATGGCTATATTCTCGTCAACGACGTCCTGGACCGCGCAGTCGAAGAGATGGCCGCCATCGTGGCTGCCGAGCGCATTTGGCATGGGAGTGATCCGGGTGCCGGCGGCGCGGACCGCGAACGTGTGCTGCGGATCGCGGACAGTTGCCGGCAGGCGAATTCCGAGGAGCGGGTCAGGCCCGTGCTGCAGGCTTTTGGCGTGCCCGTGCCGAGCCTGAAGGGCTGAGAGCGGGAAAGAGTTCTGGAGGAGCAGGGATGAGTATCGAAAAAGAGTACGACAGCAATTTCCGCTACGTTCTGGTGGCCGCGCGCCGGGCGCGCCAGCTGCAGAATGGCGCCGAGCCCATGGTGCCGAGCCGTTCGCGGAAGGCGTGCCGGGTGGCGCAGGAAGAGATTGCCGCGGGTAAGATTGCTTATGTCAGGACCGAGGACGTTCCCGTCGTGAAGCCCGAGATCGACGCGCCGGATATTCCGAAGTTCGCCCCGTAAAACCTGGCCTCTTTTTCCAGAAAGTGGCTCGCCCGGCCGCAGCGTAAAATCGTGTTCATGAAGGTCACGGTCGGGGTTTCGGGCGGCATCGCTGCATATAAATCGGCGGAACTGGTGCGGGACCTGCAAAAGCAGGCGCTCGACGTGCACGTCGTCATGACCCAGGCCGCGCAGCATTTCATCCAGCCGCTTACCTTCGCCGCGCTTACCGGACGCAAAGTCATCACCGGCCTGTGGGCGCCGGAAGGCTCCAATGCGGGCGATGCGGCTTCCGCCGTCGAGCACATCGACGCTGCGCAGACTACCGATGCGCTCATCGTTGCACCGGCAACCGCCGACATTATTGCCAAATTTGCGCATGGAATCGCCGACGATTTCCTTACGACGATGTATTTGGCGACCACCGCGCCCGTCATTGTGGCTCCGGCTATGAATGTGAACATGTGGCAGCATCCGGCGACCCAGGCGAATCTCGAAATTTTGGCGAGCCGCAACGTCCGCATCGTAGCGCCCGACAGCGGCTATCTCGCCTGCGGCATGATCGGCGCGGGCCGCCTCGCAGAAAACGAGGCCATTGTGCAGGCGGTGCTGCGCGTGCTCCACCACCGCAACGACCTGGCTGGCGAAACGGTGCTGATCACCGCCGGAGGCACGCGCGAGGCGCTCGATCCGGTACGTTTTCTCGGCAATCGTTCGAGCGGCAAGACGGGCTACGCCCTGGCGGAAGCTGCCCAGCGGCGTGGGGCACGTGTGATTCTGGTTTCGGCGCCGACTGCGCTTCGTCCTCCTGCTCACGTCGAGGTGATTCCCGTCATTACCACCGCCGAGATGCGTGGCGCGGTGCTGGATCGGCTGGATCAGGCGACCGTCGTGATCAAGGCCGCGGCCGTCGCCGATTATCGCCCGCGCGTGCAGGCAGGGCAGAAGC
>JBAVUB010000751.1:0-1721 GCA_049696575.1 Acidobacteriaceae bacterium
AGCGTAAACAGCAGCACGGGCGTGTCTGGCGTGAGGCTCACTTCGATCTCCGACCAGAGCGCCAGCAGCTTCGTGGCTTCAATGGCGAAGAACCATCCCAGCGCCGCGCCCGATCCCACCAGCAGCAGGCTTTCCGCGAACAACTGCCGGAACAGCGGCCAGCGTCCCGCGCCCAGGGCCAGACGCATCGCGAATTCCCGCTCCCGCGCCGCGTTGCGCGCCGCCAGCAGCATCGCGATGTTCACGCAGGCGATCACCAGCACCAGCGCCACCATCCCCATCAGCACGCGCAGCCCATCCCGATACTGCCCGGTCGCGGTGCCCAGCCCACGCGCCGGAACCATGCTGAGGCCCATGTTGACCGATTCCCGCTTCACTTCCTTGCCGACTGTCTCCCAGGCCGCATGCTCGAAGAGCGGCTCCATCTTCGCGAGCGCCTGCTTCTGCGTCAGCCCCGGGCGCAACCGCGCGATGAACATCAGGTTCCACCAGTTTGGGCTCTTGTACAGAGTCGAACCTGGCATTCCCCACGCATTTAGCTCCGGCCGGTTCTGCAGCGGAATCCACAAATCGGTCGCTGCCCCGCCGGATTCGACGCCGAAGAAATGCGGAGCAGCAACGCCCACCACGGTCATGGGCACGCCATTGATGTAGATCGCGTTGCCAATGACTCCAGGGTCGCGCTGAAATCTCCGCGTCCAGTAGCCGTAGCTGATGACCGCCAGCGGCGAATGCTTGTCTTCATCCGCCGGCGCAAAGGCCTGCCCCGCGGCCATCCCCACGCCCAGCGCGGAAAAGAAGTTCCCGCTCACCTCATCGGCTTCAATCTCCTCTGGCGCGTCACCATAGCGTGCAGCGACCTTATTGAACGACAGCGGAACGTAGGCGATCAGATCCGAAAAGACCGAGCGATCCTCGCGCATCCGGTCGTAGACGTTGATCCCAAACGTATCAGGGTAGTTGCCGGTGCTACCCACGTCAGGCCCGCTCACGTGGCTCAGGTAGAAGAGCTGTTGCGGATCGCGCACCGGCAGCATGCGCAACAGCACGGCATGCATCACGCTGAAGATTGCCGTATTCGCGCCAATGCCAAGCGCCAGGGTCACTGTCGCCGTCACCGCGAAACCGGGCGACTTTTTCAGCTGTCGCCACGCATATTTCAGGTCAGCGAACAAAGTTTCCTCCTCGGTTGGAGCTTTGGACAGAGAGCCTGTGGTTCCGAGCGGCAGTTGCCGGGCCAAAGCGGTGCGTCTGAAAAAAGAGCGATTAGAGGCGTCCATTGACGGACATTCTGTCCGCAATCGCAATGGATTGTTCGGAAATGGACACGCGCTGAGCGAGTGGGTTAACGCCAGAGCCTGGAGCTGATGGCCCGAAGGGCGTCCGCCGGGCGCGGCCAGCGCCTACTTCTTGCCGCGGCGCAGATCGTCCATCAGGATGATGGCCTCGGCAATTTCCCTGAGCGGCTTGCGCTTTTGCCGGCTCTGCTTCTGCAGCATCAGGTACGCGGCTTCTTCATCGATGTTGAGCTCGCGCTGCAACAGCCCCTTCGCGCGCTCCATCACTTTGCGCGTCTCCAATTGATCGGCGAGCTGCGACTTCTCGTACTCCATGCGCGCCAGTTCCACCTCGGCGCCCACCAGGTAGCCGATCATGGTGATCAGCTTGATTTCGCGCTTTGAATGGTGGTGCGTCTCGCGGTGTTGCATGTTGATGGCGCC
>JBAVUB010000752.1:0-2274 GCA_049696575.1 Acidobacteriaceae bacterium
CCATAATCTCGGTCAGGCGGCGAGCGTCGCCCTGGGTGAGGCGTTCGCGGGCGACGCAAACATGGTCAAACTTTCTGGATCGGGAACGCAGGGCCTCCTCGACCGGGTGGAGGCCGTAGATGGTTTCCATCGGATCAAGTTTAACCTTGCGGAAGGCGCAAATCCGACTGATAATGAGGAAGTTACGGGTAATTTTGGATTCCGCGGTGTGCGGCTTGCGCGGGAAAGCCGGGGACTGTCAATGGATGTGGCCCAAAAACTCGAAAAACTCGTAACGAAGAGAGTCTTCCGCAGCCCATCTTCCGTCTGTGAGAGTGCTATGAGTGCAGCGGCGATCCCGATTGCCGAGCAGGTGGGGGGCGAGAACGCCCGGGTTGCCGAGGGCCTGAAGCGGCACGACACGCAGCTGCTCGATGAGTTGATCGTGCTGTATCAGCATCGGCTGCTGCGGTATTTGCTGTATCTGACCGGCAATCGTGAACTGGCCGAGGATCTTTTCCAGGAAACCTGGATGCGGGTGCTGATGCGGGGCGCGCAGTTCAACGGCAATTCGCGCTTCGACACCTGGCTGTTTACGATCGCGAGAAACCTGGTGATCGATCTGCGGCGGCGGCGCTCGATGGTGAGCCTCGACGAGATGTGCGAGGCAGGCGACGAGGAGCGGCCTTTCGAGGTTCCGAGCCAGGAGAAGACGCCGTTCGATCACATGGCGACGAGGGAAAGCGGCCAGGTGGTCGCCGAAGCGCTGCTGACGCTCGATCCGCTGCATCGCGAAGTGCTGGTGCTGCGTTTCCATGAAGAAATGTCGCTGGAGGAGATAGCGCGGATGACGCGGGCTCCGCTGTCGACGGTCAAGTCTCGTCTGTATCGCGGACTAGCCGCGCTGAAGCCTCACGTCCGGCCGGCAACCCGTTCCATCACGGCCACCTCTGAACGAATGGAAGCTCTATGAGCAGCGAAGTGTTCCATCCGCAGCGGAACGTGACCGGCCATCCAATTCCCGAAGTCGTGCTCCGTACACGGCGCTCCGTGATGGAAGCCGCGAATGAACTGAAAGCGCAGCGGACGCGGAAGCGCCGGCATGCGGGGATCGCGCTGCTGGCGCTGGGTGCGCTGATTGTCCTGTTCGCGCCCGCGCTGATGACCGTGGCGAACGATCTGAGCACCGGCGAGCATTTCTTCGATCTGCCGGTTCTGGTGCTCACGTTCTTCCTGGTGATGCTCTCCGCCGTCTTCGCAGTTTTGCTTCTGAAGTGGCGGGAGCGGGGCGTGCGCGGCGACCAGCGATAGGCTGACGGAATTCTTTCGATGAAGAAGAGCACACAGCAGGGCGCGGAACTGCATCCGGACGGGTTTTCAGGCGAACTGCGGCTGATTCCACTGTGGTCGGTGGCCGGAGCGGTGGTGGCGTTCACGCTGATGCAGTATCTGATGTGGGTGGTGGTGGCCGCGCACCGCCATCATCCGCCCAACCTGCCCTTCTGGTTTCGCTTTTACATCAACATCAGTATTGGCGCGCTGGCCGGATTGTATGTGCTGATGATCGGATATATCAGCCGCGATTCCCCGCGCCGCGGCATGAGCGTTCCGCTGTGGATGGCGGTTTGCGTGGTGATCCCCAGCGGCATTGGGGCGGTTCTGTATTTCCTGCTGCGGCTGCCGGTGCTCTCGCTGTGCCCGGCGTGCAATGCGCGGATCGAGAGCGATTACCATTTCTGTCCGCAGTGCGCCTACCAGGTGGCGCCTTGCTGTGGCAACTGCCATCGCACTGCGCGCATTACGGATCTCTACTGCGTGTACTGCGGGCATCACCTGGCGGCCGACAATCCGCCTGCGCGGCTGCACGCCTTCGCGGAATAGTTTCCTGTCTCTGAAGTTCGATGAACAATTCCACATTCCAAGAGCAACCCTCAGGGGCTAAAGCCCATTTCATTTGGGCCATTTACGGCACGACTGAAGTCGTGCCCTGATACAAACCAAAGAGTAATCATTGAACGAATTTCAGAGACGACACGTTAGATTCCTTCCGCACAATCCACCGGTGTTGCCTTTCGCTGCACTCTCGTTGACCGCGCTCGGCGCGATTCCTATACTCTGAGGTTGCGCGCACGCAGAGTTATGTCCATCACCGCCCTCATTGTCGACGACGAAGAACTGGCCCGCGAAGAGCTGAAGTATCTGCTCGACACCACGGGCAGCGTCGAAGTTCTCGGGGAAGGGAAGAACGGCGTCGAGGCCGTCGACCTGATCCGGACGCATCACCCGGACGTGGTG
>JBAVUB010000753.1:0-2514 GCA_049696575.1 Acidobacteriaceae bacterium
GTAGCGAGTAGCGGGTCTATTCACGGCGCAGCGCTTCGACCGGCTCCATGGCTGCGGCTTGAGCGGCGGGGTAAAGTCCGGAGACGATGCCGCAGATGCTGAGGGCGACGATGGCCAGCGCCGCGGACCAGGGTTGCAGGCGGGGCGGATCGAATCCCTGCATGTTTTGGCCGAAGGCCTTCTGCAAGAGCCACATGAAAAATGCGGAGCCGGCGATGCCGATGAATCCGCTGACGCCGGTGAGGGTGAGCCCCTCGAGGAAAAACTGAACGAGGATACTGCGGCGGGTGGCGCCGAGGGCCTTGCGGAGGCCGATCTCGCTGGTGCGCTCGGTGACGGAGACGAGCATGATGTTCACGATGCCGACCGCGCCGAGGGCGAGGGTGACGAGGCCCACGCCGCCGAGGAAGATGTCCATGGCGTCAAAGATTTTGCCGACCATCTGCTGGGACTGGACGGAATCCCATTCATTGAAGGCTTCGCTGTCCTCCGGGTTGAAGCCATGGCGGCGGCCGACGATCTCGTGGACCTCATGGAGGGCCGCGGCATGCTGGGCGGCGACGGTGGGCTGGTACTGAATGGAGCTCACCGTATCCTGGGGATTGTGGCCCCAGTTAAGCGCGAACATGTCGAGCATGACGGAGAGCGGGATGTAGACCTGCTGGCTGCGGTCGTCGTTATCGCCGCGGCCGACGTGGTCAGCAACGCCGATGACGGTGAAGCGGGTGCCGTTGAGGGTGACCCAATCGCCGAGCGCGGGATGGCCCTGGAAAAGGAGGGCTGCGCTTTTCTGGCCGAGGACGATGACGCGGTTCTTGTTGCGGATATCGTCGGCACTGATGAAGCGGCCCTGAGCGATGGGCACCCAGCGGATGTCTTTGAAATTGGGCTCGACGCCGAGTACCTGGCCGCCGGTGGTTTCGTACTGGCTTTGCTGCTTGATGTCGCTGCGGTTGATGAGGGCGGATGCGTCGCGGACGTCGGGGGCCTGGGTGCGGATGGCCTGGACGTCAGAGAAGGTGAGGTAGTAGGGGCGCATGCTGGTGTGCTGGCCGGGGACGGCGGGGATGTTGCCGTTCCACAGCATAATGACGTCGTTGCCGAGCTCGGCGAACTCGCGCTTCTGGCCTGAGCGGAAGCCTTCGCCGACGGAGATGAGCAGCAGCATAGAGCCGACGCCCCAGGCGATGCCGAACATGGTGAGGAACGAGCGCAGCTTGTTGGCGCGGATGGCCAGAAAGACCTGCCCGAAGGTGTCGCCGAGGCTCTGCATGAGCTGCTTTCAGATACGAGGACGGAGGGTTGCGGGTTCCCCGTCCGAAATGGGCTAACGCATAGACGGTCGGCCGAGGCGGATGGGGATCGAAGGCCCCGTAAGCGAGTCGCAGGCAGCGACGAGCTATTTGGCGTTCGCGAGCGCGGCCAGGACCTGCTCCGCGCCGGGCTCGGACTGCTTCAGGTACTCGCTGACCCGCTTGCGTTCGTCGGGGGCCAGAAGGGGGATGAGAGACAGCATGCGGCGCATGGTGGTGGCCACGTCGTCCACCAGGTTCATCACGCGAATGGCTTCGCCGGAAAGGGGCATAGACCTCGGTTGACCTCTGCGATCATTTTCGGCTATCGGGGGATTCCGGTAAAGGCGGGGGTGCAAAACGAGTGCCGGGAATGAGAAGATGCGGGGATGAATTATTTGGACGCGGCGCAGGAATTACGAGACATCGTTGGGGAGTGCGAGCGGAGGTTTCTGGCGATCCCGGACAAAGAGGCGGGCCGTTCGGCTGGGCCGGACAAATGGTCACGGAAACAGATCCTCGGGCACCTGATCGATTCGGCGACGAATAATCACCAGCGGTTTATCCGGATGCAGATCGCGCCGGAGCTGAAGTTTCCAGGTTATGAGCAAGAGGCGTGGGTGCGGCTGAACCACTATGCAGCGCGGCCGTGGAAGGAGCTGGTGGTGCTGTGGGTGGCCTACAATCGGCACCTCGCCGAGGTGATGGCGCGCATTGCTCCGGAAACGCTGACGCATGTGTGGGACAAGAGCGGGGATCAGGGTGACACGCGGTACGATCTGGAATTTGTGGCGACGGATTACGTGGTGCATCTGCGGCATCACGTGGAGCAGATCGAGCGCGGGGAGTGAAGGGGCTGGACCTTCGCTTCGTGACGCAGATTACTTTGCGATTTTCATTTCCTCGATGAAGCCGCGTGTGTGGGAGGGGTTCGTCTCTTCGAGGTAGATCTTGACGTAGTCGAGGTAATTGCGGGCGTACATGAGGATCTCTTCGCGGTCGTCGGAGGTGAGGTCACGGCGGACCTTGCCGGGGACGCCGGCGACGAGCGAGCGCGGCGGGATGATGGTGTTCTCGGGGATGACCGCGCCAGCAGCGACGATGGAGCCCTCACCGATGCGCGCGTTGTTGAGGATGGTGGCGCCGATGCCGATGAGGCAGACGTCTTCAATGACGCAGCCGTGGACGGTGGCATTGTGGCCGATGGTGACCCAGTCGCCGA
>JBAVUB010000754.1:0-2552 GCA_049696575.1 Acidobacteriaceae bacterium
TGCCAGCAGCAGATTCGCCACATTCACGCAGCCGATCAGCAACACCAGTGCCACCGCCCCCAGCAGCAGGATCAGCGACTGCCGGACGTTGCCTACCACGTTTTCCTTCAGAGGCACCAACCGCAGAGTCCACCTGCTCTCGGCCGGATAATCGTCCGGAAATTGCTTCCGTAACGAAGCAACCAACGCGTCCAGCTGGCTCTGCGCCGCGGCCATCGTCAGCCCCGGCTTCAGGCGCCCGACCGTTTCCAGCGGCACCCGCAAACTGCGGTTCGGGGGCGGAGCCGGATCCGCCGAAAAACCCGTCGCTGCCCACACTTCGGTGTTCCTCTCCCCCACGGTTCGCCCCGCGTCGTGAAAACCCGGCGGCATCACCCCGATGATCCGGTACAAATCGTTGTCCCCCCGCAAACTCCTTCCCACAATGTGCGGATCGCTCCCGTAAACCCGCTTCCACAGCCCATCGGAGATCACCGTCTCCAGCGTGAACCCCGGCGTTTGATCCTGCGGATCGAACGTGTGCCCCAGCTCCGGCTTCACCCCCAGCATCGCAAAATACGCCGGCGAAACCCCCTCATATTGAGCCCGCGCTGGCTGCGATGCACCCGTCAGGTTCACCGACCCGAAAATCTGCAGCACGAGATACTGAAAGATTCCCGAACGCTGCAGATCCTTAAACTCCGGAATCGAGGCGCCCGCGTCCGTAACGCCCGCACCTGGCAGATCGTCCTCGACGCGCACCAGTTCTTCCGGGTGCGGAAACCGCAGCGGATGCAGCAGCGTCGCATTCACCAAACTGAAAATCGCCGTCGTTGCGCCGATCCCCAGCGCCATCGTCAGCACCGCAATCGCCGTAAACCCCGGCGATTTCGCCAGCATGCGCAGCGCATAGCGCGAATCCTGCAGCAGATTCTCAAAGAACGGCAGCCCGTGCTCCGCGTGGTAATCCTCTGTCACTGTCCCCACCCCCCCGAACTTCAACACCGCCTGCCGGCGCGCCTCCGCTGGCGTCATACCGGCGCGCAGATTCTCCTCCGTCTGCAGGGCGATATGCTGCTCCATCTCTTCGCGCAGCCGCTCGTCATTCCGCCGGCCCGTCGCGAAGTTCCGGAATCGCGTCCACAACCGCCGGAGAGATCTCATGACAGATCCTCCGCCTTTACTTCGAAGAACCGCGCGATGATCGCCGCTGTCTGCTCCCAGTCGCGCGTCTCCGCCTCCAGCAGCTTGCGCCCCGCCCGCGTCAGCCGATAGAACCGTGCCCGCCGATTGTTTTCCGAAGCGCCCCACTCCGACTCAATCGCGCCTTCCTGCTCCAGCTTCAGCAGCACCGGATACAGCGTGCCCTGATTCACCGCCAGCAGATCGCCGCTGATCTGCTCGATGCGCCGCGCGATCCCATACCCGTGCTGCGACCCCAGCACATCCAGCGTCTTCAGCACCATCAATCCCAGCGTGCCCTGCAGAACATCCGTTTTCTGTTTCATGTCCCTCTTTGGGTTTCCAACAGGAAGAGCATGCCACACTTCCTTTGGGAAAGCAACAGGGCCCGCAACGCGCGTCTCCGCCCCTGTCACTTTTCTTCGAGCTGTGCTTTTCGGGGTTTGGGGGTGTTCTGAACTCGCCCTTGCTAAAAGCTCTTCGCTGAAAGTCTTTCGCTGAACCTCTTTCGCTAAAAGTCTCTTGCTAAGAGTCCTTTGCTAAACGCCTTTCGCTCCAGGCTACCGGCTACAGGCCACGGGCTACAGGCTACGGGCTACCGGCTATCTGACAAAGTGCAGAACCGCCTGGTTCACCACCAACGCCGCCACATACGCCAGCACGCTCATGTAAGCGAACTGCAGCGCCGGCCAGCGCCAGCTGTTCGTCTCCCGCCGCACAATCGCGATCGTCGAGGTGCACTGCAGCGCGAACGCGAAGAACACCACCAGCGCCATCGCCCCGCCCAGCGTCAGATCGTGCCGCAGCGCCGCCTGCAATCCCAGCGACTGTGTCGCCGGATCGGCCCCGTACAGCGTCCCCAGCGTGCCCACAATGACTTCGCGCGCCATCACCGAGGTCAGCAGCCCAATGCCGATCTTCCAGTTGAATCCCAGCGGCCGGATCGCCGGTTCGATCAGCTGCCCCAGCCGTCCGATCAAACTCTGCGCCAGATCCGCATGGAAGGGGATGTGGCTCAGAATCCAGAGCACGATCGTTACCAGCAAAATCACCGTGCCCGCCTGCTTCAGAAACACCTTGCCGCGATCCATCAGCCGCAGGCTCAGCGACCGCACCGTAGGCAGCCGATACTGCGGCAGCTCCAGAATGAACGGCGCCGACGAAGCTTTCAGGATCGACGACTTCAGCAGCCACGCCGTCGCCAGCGCCGCCACAAACCCCAGCACATACAGCGACAGCATCACCGCCGCGCGCAGCCCGAACAGATCCCCCAGCAGCGGCTTGTTGGGAATAAACGCCGCGATCATCAGCATGTAAATCGGCAGCCGCGCCGAGCAGGTCATAAACGGCGCTACCAGAATCGTCGCAAACCGGTCCCGTCTGTTCTCAAT
>JBAVUB010000755.1:0-16746 GCA_049696575.1 Acidobacteriaceae bacterium
CCGTCAGCGGCCCCGGCCAAAATTTTTCCGCCAGCAGATCAAAGCACGTCCCGCTCTCCCGCGCCAGCTGGTACGCCTGCGCCGGCCCTGCCACCAGCAGCGAAAGCGGCTTCTGCTTCACCCGCGACTTGATCTCGTAAATGCTCTCCACCGCGCGCAGATTCACCGGATCGACGGCCAGACCGTAGAACGTGTCCGTCGGCATGCCCACAACTTTGCCGTTGCGCAGGCACGTCACTACATACTGAATCCGGTCCGGCTCAGGCTCGTCCGGATGGATGCGCAGAATCTCTGCTGACAAGGCCTCTCCCGTCGAGCAACATGTCGACGCCGCGAACCCACCACGAAACCGGCCCTTAATCCATACGGCTCAAGTGGAGGTTTAGAATCCCTCCATGCCATTGGCTTCGGATCGCTCGCGCCTCATCAGCATTGTACAGAGTCGCCAGAACGCCAGGGTCCGCGAACTCCGCGCCGCCTTCGTGCGCAGCGGCCGCGAAGTCTCTGAGGTCATCGGCATCGAGGGCGAGCATCTCATCGCCGAAGCCCTCCGCAGCCAGGTTCGCCTGCGCACCGTCTTTGTTCGCCGCGACCCGGCCCCCATCGAAAAAGACCGCCGCGATGCCGCTCTCCGCGCCCTCGATCGCCTCGCGCTTCCCGCCGCCGTCCCCATCGTCGAGCTCACCCCCGCCGTCTTTGACAGCGCCGTCGATACCGAATCCCCCCAGGGCATCGCCGCTCTCATCGAGCCGCCGCACTTCTCTTTCGCCGAAGCCATCTCCGCGCCCAATCCCCTCGTCGTCCTCACCGCCGCCTTGCAGGATCCCGGCAACTTCGGCACGCTCATTCGCTCCGTTGAAGCCTTCGGCGCCTGCGGCGTCATTGCTCTCGCGGGAACCGTCAGCGTCTGGAACCACAAGGCCCTTCGCGCCTCCGCCGGATCGGCCTTCCGCGTTCCCGTCGTCGCCGAGAAATCCAACTTTGCCTTCGCCGCGCTCGCTGAGCGCAACATCCCCGTCTACGCCGCTGTTCCCGCCTCTGCCGACTCCGACGCGATTCCCTGTTCCCAGGCCAGCCTCACCGGTCCCGCGGCGTTTCTCATCGGCAACGAGGGCACCGGTCTGTCGTCGGACCTCATCGACCGCGCCACCGCCCGCATCGCCATCCCCATGCCCGGTCCGGTCGAATCCCTCAACGCCGCCGTCGCCGCCAGCATCCTTCTCTACGAAGCCGCCCGTCAGCGCGCCGCCTAGACCGCCGATAACACGAGTTTCGTGTACACTATTCCCGTATGAAAAACCTCACCTTCAGCGCCGATGAAGACCTGATCGAGAAGGCGCGCTCCATCGCCCGATCCCGGCGAACCACCCTGAATGCTGCTTTCCGCGAGTGGCTCACACAATTTGCCGGCGGCGAAGGAGATGCGCGCAGCTTCGACGCCCTCATGAAGGACCTGCGCAAAGTGAATGCCGGCAGGCATTACACCCGGGACCAGATGAATGAGCGATAGGTTCTTCCTCGACACCAATATCTTTGTCTACTCCTTCGATCTCACCGCGCCCAAAAAAGCAGCGAACGCCAAACGGCTGATCCGCGAGGCCCTCGCCTCGCAAAAAGGAGTCACGAGTTACCAGGTCGTTCAGGAGTTCTTCAACCTGGCTCACAAGCGCTTTGTTCCTCCCCTGAAAGCGTCTGACATGGAGCAATACCTCGGAACCGTCTTCCGGCCGTTGGTGGCGGTACACTCGTCTCTCACTCTTTATTCCGAGGCTTTGCAGATTCAAAGGCAGAGAGGCTTCTCGTGGTACGACTCCCTGATCGTCGCTGCCGCCCTGCAGTCACGCTGCGATCTCCTCTATTCGGAGGACCTTCAGCACGGTCAGCGTCTCGGCAGTCTGCGAATCGTGAATCCATTCCTTTGAACCGACGAACCTGCAGATCATGAGCCTCTTCGCAGATCATGGCCGATCATCGCCCGACAGCGCGCCGCGAGAGCATCCTGATCCGCGACCCTTGTTGAGCTAGAACGTCACCCGCACCCCGACCTGCGCAGCGAACGGAATGCCAACTGTGGTCCCCGGACCAAAGAAATCTCCCAGCGCGCCCTCGGGGACCTCCAGTTGCTTCAGGCTGGTGATGGGTTCGGTCGCTGAGCAGTCGGAAACTGTGCAGACCTGCGTGACATTCGTGATGCCGTCCTGGTTGGGCTGCATTTGCGCCGCGGGAATCGGAAGCTGCGCGACGTTGACCGCATAGTTCGCGCCGGGGTTGTTGCGGTTGAAGATGTTGAAGAACTCGACGAACGGGTCGATCTTCCACCGCTCGGCGATGGTGAAGGGGCGGGCAACGCGCAGGTCGGTTTGCAGATAAGGCGTTCCGCGGAACTCGTCGAGGCTCGTGTACGCGCCGTTCACCCAGATGCGCGCGGTGTTGTCGGCGTTGGTGATGGTGATGGGCCGAGCGCTTTCGTTCTGGGAGAGCCCGCTCACCTCGAAGCCCCCGCGGACATGCAGTGTCCCCGCGAGCACGAAACGATGGCGGACGTCTTCGCCCGACGGACCGTAGTCGCCGGGACCAAAGGCATCCAGCTGCCCGGCCTCGGGCCCGCTCTGCAGGCTGCAAACGCCGTCAACATAGTCGAAGAGCTCGCCCAGCAAACATCCCCACGTTTGCGCTTTAGAGAGGGTGTAGTCCGCGACCAAACTGAAGAGTCGCATGTTCCCCTGCGCGTGGAGCATGAGCGCGTTGTAGCTGGAACGATTGTCGGATTCGAAGACATTGACGTTGGGCACCACGCTGGCCTGGTCGGTGGCGTAGTCCGGATCCGACGTGGGAATGAGCGGAGTGAAAAGGTTCGCAGCGCCGGCGTAAGGGAAAGCCCGGTAGCCGTGGTTGCCCTGCTCGTGGACGTAGTCGGCGCTGGCCAGCCAGTGTTGATTGAAGGCGTGCTCAGCGCCGCCGGTCATGTGGATGGCGTAGGGTGTCTTGTAGGCGGAACCGATGAGGTTGCCGGTGGCGCCCGATCCGCCCTCGAGGCAGCCTGGACCGGCGAGCGCATACGAGCCCGGTCCGCCGGTGAGAGTACAGCTGCCGTTCACAGCGTTGGTGTCGTTCACTCCCTGCAGCGCGGTGGCCCACCCGTTCTGCGCGAGGTCGTCGTAGTAGAGACCGAAGCCGGCGCGAAAAACGGTGTTTTGACTGCCGCGTGGCGACCAGGCGAGGCCCACGCGCGGCGCGATCTGCTTGCGGTAGTCGTGTGGCACATCGGGCACGATTGGAATCTGCAGCGCGTGCAGCGTGATGTACGCGCTGTTTTGGAGTTGGCTTCGGCCCGATCCCTCAAAGAGGCCGAAGGTGTTCTGGTAGCGGAGGCCGTAGTTGAAGGTGAAGCGCGGGGAGATGCGCCAGGAGTCTTCGCCGTAGAAGGCGAGCCGCTGCACATTCTGCGAAAAGCTGCCGTCGCCGGCCGGCGTGTACGTGCAGGTGATGCCGGAAGCCGGATCGGGCGCAGGGTTGCACTGCGCGGAGGCCGCGACGTCGTAGAAGGGCAGCGGCGTGCTGATGCCTCCGCAGTCCGCGCCCGGCGGGCCGATGTAGCAGTCCGGATTGGACGGGTACTGGACGAACTGCTCCGCGGTCGAAGCGAATGCGCCGCCGAGAACGGGCTCGTGGATGAAGTCCACGCCGAACCGCAGCGCGTGGTTGCCGGCCACATGGCTCAGATCGTAGCGTGCCTGGTACTTATCCTGATTGCGCAAATCCGGAAAGAGCGTGATGGGCGTAGCGAACTGGTTGTCGCCGAAGGTCTCGAAACCGGAGACGGTCAGCGCAGTGGAACTGAAGGGGAAGGCCAGCGCGAAGCCCAGGTCGGAGTTGCGCGTCTGCGTCAGGTGCAGCAGGCTGGCGTCAAGCACCAGGTTGCCGACCCACCTGGGGCTGAACGCATACGAGTTGCTGAGCACCGCGTTCCAATAATTGTTGTGGGTCAGCAGTCCCGTGGAAGGGAGAGTACCTTGCTCGACCAGCCCGTTGCGCGTGAGGTACGAGTCTTCTGATGTGCGCAGCAACCACTGCGACTTCTCCGACTGCGCCCAGTCGAAACGCACCGAGCCGAGATAGTCGCGGAACGGGATGGGGACGGTGGACGGCGCAGGGATCGACGGCGCGCCAGGGATCAGCCCCTGAGAGGCGATCTGGCTGAGCGCTTCGAACTGCTCCATGCTGGCGGGGCTGTAGGCGATGCTGGCGTTCTCGTGGACGTTCTCGAAGGAGCTGAAGAACCAGACCTTGTTCTTGGCGATCGGGCCGCCGAGGGTGCCGACGTAGTTCTGCCGGGAGAAGGGCTGCTTGGGATTGTCGACGCAGCTTCCGCCGGTGCAGGTCTCGGCGGGGTTCTCGATGGGGAAGCGAGCGTTCAACGCCGCAGCGCGCTCGTAGAACGCGGCGTCACCGTGCCAGTCGTTGGTGCCGCGCCGGGTGGTGATGACAACAGAGCCGGCGGTGGTCCAGCCGGTGTCCGCATCCTCGTTCGAGGTGCGGACCGCGAATTCCTGAACCCCGTCCGGCGAGAAGTTTTGCAGGAATCCCCCGATCCAGTCGTCCGAATCGTCGGCGCCGTCGACCGAAAGCTCGTTGTTCAGCCCGGAGCTGCCGCCGGTTGAGACCGCGGTGATCCGCGCCTTCGTTGGGTCGGAGGGTTCGACCGGCTCCGTTCCCGGCACAAGATAGGCGATGTTGGCGAAGCTGCGCGCGGGCAGCGGAAATGTTTCGAGGTCCTGGCTGCCCACTACGCCGCCGCGAACCGCGCTGGTGGTGTTCACGCTTGCGGTGGTGATGGATGATGGGCTGCCCTGGACGTTGACAGTCTCACGAGCGCGCTCGGGCTTCAGGGTCACGTCGATGTCGCGAACGGCGCTGACGGAGACGTCGACGTTGGCCCTGGCCTGGGCGAAGCCGCTGGCGGTCACGGAGACTTGATAGGGGCCGGGGAGAAGGCCGTCGATACGAAACTCTCCCTGCCCGTTGGTGGTCACCACGCGCTTGAAGGACAACCCGACCGCGTGAAGGACGACCTGTGCGCCGGCCACCCGCGCAGTCGTTGCGTCCTGAACCTCGCCGCGAAGCGCCGCGTTCGGGTTCTGACCACCCGCGAGACAGGGAAACACAACCAGGAGCACCAGAAGAATTGCCGGCAGGATCGCCCAGACAGGCTGAACCGGTGTGCCGATGCGGGCGAAGGACATGTCTCTCCACAGTTCGGAAGTTTTCAAGCGCGATGGGCGCGACAGGGGCAGGATCAGAACTACTGGAATAGGCGAGCTACTACCAGAGGTAGTAGCTCGATTGCAGTGCCGGCGCCAACAAGGCGCGATGTCGCGCGGCTCCTCGGCCCGGATTTTTCCGTTTCACGGAATCGATGGTTCCGGAATATGATCGAAGTCACCCCGTGGCGTTCGTGCATGGCTGATCCCAAAAAACCTCCTGTTCATTCTTCGCAGCAGGACCCCTCTCCCCGCCCCGATTCCGCCGCGGAGGGCAGAACATCCTCGCCTGCGTTCAATGAGCTCGGCAGGCTGGAGCGAGAAGTCATGACGGTGCTTTGGGAATTGGGCCCCGCGACCGTTCAGCAGGTTGCTATCCGCCTCGACACCGGTCTCGCTTACACCACCGTGATGACGACGCTGGATCGGCTCTTCAGAAAAGGCCTGTTGCGCCGGGAAAAGCGGAGCCGGGCCTTCCTTTATTCGCCGGTCCTTTCCGCCCAGGACGTCGCGGGGCGGCGAGCGCAGGATATGATCCGCCGGTTCTTTACCGAATCAAAGATGCAGCCGGAAGTCCTGATTTCCTGCCTCATCGATGCGGTTCACCATTACGACACCGAGTTGCTCGATCAACTGGATTCCAGGATTCGCTCCGCGCGCGCGCAGATGCAGCGGAACGGATCGGATCCGCCCGAGGGAGGATCGGCATGAACCTCCCGTACCTGCTGCGTCTCACGTGTCTTCTTGTCGTAGTGGTCGGAGTGACCCAGTTCCTTCTCCAGTTGCTGTTGGCTGTAAACGCCCGGCCTCTGCTGCGGCTGCTGGAGGGCGTGTCCGCAAGGCGGCGAGAACGCACGCTGTATCTGTTCCAGGTGGGTCCGGTATCAGCGGCACTGCTTTTTGCAGGCGCCATTTGTGGTCCTCAATACCTTCGGCACGAACCGGGCGTCGCCGCGGAGCGTGTGGGCTCCATCTGCATTCTGTTGGCCTGTGCGGTGCTTCTCTGGTTTTCGACCGCGGCCGCCCGAGGCTTGCGCATCGTGGCTCGAACCCTGCGATTCGTTCACGCCAACAGGCTTGCCAGTCAGGATTCCGGAATTCGCCGCCATGGAATCCCGGTGCTCTCTCTCCCCAACGCCTGCCATGTCGCGCTCGCCGGTCTCCTGAACCCGGTCATCCTTGTCCCCAGGAATCTTCTCGAATCCGGCGGCTTGAGCCAGGACGCCCTCGCCCTGGCTCTCGATCATGAGTGCGCTCACGCCGTTTCCCTGGACAACTGGAAGCTGCTGTCGCTGAGTTTTTTGCCCCGTCTGCCATTCCCTTCCCGAGCCGGCACATGGTTCCAGCACTGGCAGCGCGCGGCTGAATGCGCTGCCGACGACGACGCTGTCCGCGGCGACCAGGCACGTTGCTTGTTGCTGGCGGATACGCTCCTGAAGATCGCGCGCACCGCTCGTCCTCCCCACGCGCCCATGATCTACACCGCGTTGACCGCAAGGAGCGAAGAGCTCGCCGCGCGCATCGACCGCCTGATCGGCAATCCCGTCTTCCCCTCTGCGTCGCAACGCTCCACGCTCCCGCAATGCATCGCTCTAACCCTGGCCGTCATCGCTGCTGCTGTCGCGATGTCCCCCTGGATCTACGGCATTTCTGAGCTGATCCTGCATCTTGGCTAAAGACCGCGGCACGTGCGCAACGAATTTCCCCATCCACAGCAACCTGTGAGCGATGATGGAGGGATTCACCCATGAGCCTCTTCGCCCCAGCTCCCGGAGAAAAATCCGCAACCCCCGTCGCCGCGCCGCTCGCCGAGCGCATGCGCCCCCGCTCCCTCGACGAATTCCTCGGCCAGGAGCACCTCATCGGCCCCGGCAAACCCCTCCGGGTCCAGATCGAACGCGACGATGCCAACTCCATGATCTTCTGGGGCCCGCCCGGCGTCGGCAAAACCACCCTCGCCAAAATCATCGCGGACACCACCAAAGCCACCTTCATCGAATTCTCCGCGGTCCTCGCCGGCATAAAAGAAATCAAGCAGGTCATGGCCGACGCGGAGAAAGCCGCCTCCTGGGGCACGCGCACCATTCTCTTCATCGATGAAATCCATCGCTTCAACAAAGCCCAGCAGGATGCCTTCCTTCCCTGGGTCGAGCGCGGCTCCATCCGCCTCATCGGCGCCACCACTGAGAACCCTTCCTTCGAAATCATCGCCGCCCTGCTCTCCCGCTGCCGCGTCTACACCCTCAAAGCCCTCACCGACGCGCAGATTGTCTCGCTCCTCGAGCGCGCGCTCGCCGATCCGGTCCGCGGCCTCGGCACCCAGCACCTCACTGCGGGCGAAGGTGCCCTCGAACTTCTCGCCTCCTACGCATCGGGAGATGCCCGCAACGGCCTCAACGCCCTCGAAGTCGCCGCCAAACTCGCCGCCGATTCCCCTGATCGCACTATCACCCGCGAGATCGCCACCGAAGCTCTCCAGCAGCGCGTACTGATGTACGACAAGCAGGGCGAGGAGCACTTCAACCTCATCTCCGCACTGCACAAATCCATCCGCAACTCCGATGCTGACGCCTCGATGTACTGGCTCGGCCGCATGCTCCAGGCCGGCGAAGATCCCCTCTACGTCGCGCGCCGTCTCGTGCGCATGGCCGTCGAAGACGTCGGCCTCGCCGCGCCCGAAGCCCTGCACATCGCCCTCGCCGCTCGTGACACCGTCGACTTTCTCGGCTCGCCCGAAGCCGATCTGGCTCTCGCTGAAGCCGCCGTCTTCCTCGCCCTCGCGCCCAAATCCAACGCCCTCTACACCGGCTACGGCGAGGTCCTCGCCGACATCGAGGCCACCCGTCAGGAACCCGTCCCCCTCCATCTCCGCAATGCCCCGACGAAACTGATGGAGGAACTCGACTACGGCAAGGGCTATCAATACGCGCACGACGAAGAAGGCCGCGTCGCCGACATGGACTGCCTCCCCGAATCCCTCCAGGGCCGCCGCTGGTACCACCCCACCCAGAAAGGCCGCGAAAAACTCCTCGCCCAGCGCATGGAAGAAATCAGCCGCATCCGCGAATCCAAACGCGAGCAAAAATAGTCTCGTCTTTCTCTCGTTCTTTAGCTCGCCTCTCGCTTTTCGCTAATCGTCTTCCGCTAAACGCCCTTCGCTAGTAGTCTCTCGCTAAACGCTTCTCGCTCTTATGCCCGAAGAAAAAACCGACCGTCTCACCCCCGCCCGCCTTGAAGCCTTCTCCGACGGCGTCATCGCCGTCATCATCACCATCATGGTGCTCGAGCTCCGTGTTCCCGGCAAAGAAATCGCCAACCTCGCCGCCCTTCGCCTCGACCTCCCGCTCGTCCTCGTCTATCTCCTCAGCTTCATCCAGACCGGCATCTACTGGGTCAACCACCACTACCTCATCGACGACCTCGATAAGGTCACCCACGGCATCCTCTGGTCCAACCTCGCTCTCCTCTTCGCGCTGTCGCTCATCCCCGTCGCTACCAACTGGGTCGGCGTCCGCGGCATCTCGTCCTTTTCCATTTGTCTTTACGCAGCCGTCTGCGCTTCCCCCGCCATTCCCTGGATGGTCCTCTCCACCCTCATTCAGCGCCGCAGCAGGACGCCTCCGGCCAGCGGCATGGTCAAGCAGGCCGCCTCCGTTGGCCTCTACCTCGGCTCCATCGTCGTCGCCTTCTTCTCTCCCTGGATCGCGATCGCCATGATCGCCCTCGTCGCCCTTCTCTGGATCCTCCCGCCCCGCAAAATCGTGGAACTATCCCGCGAATCCAGCCCCCCGCCGCTCTAAACCAATCCGCCTTTCACTCGCTTTTCGCTAATAGCCTTTTGCTAAACGCTCTTTCCTAAAAGTTTCTCGCTCGCCTCTCCCTCGCCGTTCGCTCGTTTCCGCTACTGGCTCCCAGCTGCCTTCCATGTGCTATATTCCCAATGAGTTCCATGATCTTTTCCCGCGAGTACATTGGCTACCTGGCGCGCCATACCGTAAAACACCTCACCGACGCCAAAGCGATTCAGACCGCCAAACCCAAGGCCGTCGAGGAGCGTGTCCATGCCGCTCTCCTCGAAGAGCTCTCCCTCGAAGACCGCATCAACGACGAGGTCCGCGTCATTCTCGACGCCTATCAGGACGAAATGCAGCGCACCGGCGCCAGCTATTCCGAAATGTTCAAGAAGGTCAAAACCGAGCTCGCCCGCAAATACAAGGCGGTCCTGTGAGAATCTCCCGCGACAAGCTCAACAAGCTCGCCCACGTTGTCGCGGATGCTCTCGCCGAAACTCCGGAGTGCGACTTCCTCGAAGACCGCAACACCGTCCGCCAGGAAGCCCGCAAAGCCCTCGAGCATCTCCTCCTCGAAGAAATGCGTATCGACCAGGCCGCCCGCCTCAAGATCGAATCCCAGCGCCGCATCATCCCCGAAGGCTCCCAGGAGTGGGACATCCTCTACCGCAAGTACTACAACGAAGAAGTCAAAAAGCTCGGCATCTGACTTCGCTGTTGACTCGTTTTTCGCTCGCTGTTCTTCTGTCTCCCCCTCGCGCGCGCAGAGCCTCCGGCGCCCCGCCCCAACCCACAAAAAAACCTGTGCCCCCGTCCAGGTTCACCCCACAGCAAGTAGCGAAAGCTCTTTCCCGCCGCTCGTCAATGATTACGGCTCAGTACTTCCACCCTGAAGTACCACCCTGGACCCGCCCGTGGACCATTTTGGGAAAAGCACCGTCCCGAACACGGCCCCACCGCCGCCTCAGCCCAACATTCCCCAAATTTCATAGAATTCGCGCCGCTTCCTACGTTTTGATAAAGCCCCGCGAAACGAAAGACGATCATCTTTCGTAACCTGCTCCCCTCGCCGCTTTCGCGAAGACAAAATCTTCGCCCCGTTAGCCACCTTTCAGATGAAGTTCGTCACACCAGCTCGTGCATTCATCCCAGGATATTCCCCCCACCACCACTTGCCGGGCTGACTGGCTCCTTCCGTTACATCAAGTGGTGATTCGTGTGCTCCACATTCACCGTCTACCCGCGCTGGCCTCGGAATCTCTCGAAGCCTGCTCGCAGACTGGAGCCTCCCCCCGTGCGCAGCTGCCGATGTTGACAGTCGCCGAACCTGCTTCCTCCGCACAGCGGAGTCTTCCCGCCCGAAATCCCTCAACCGGACTACCGGAGGTGTTCTTTGCTGCACAAAACTTATCTGCGTTTCCTTCCCCTGCTCTTCGTTTTCTCGTTCGCGCTCGCCCTCAGCGCTCAGGACACAGCCTCGATCACTGGCGTCGTCACGGACACTTCCGGAGCCGTCGTCCCCGGAGTCCAGGTAACTCTCACCAACCCCGCCACCGGCGTCAAATACCAGGCAGTCACCAACGCCGAAGGCTCCTACACCATCAATGAAGCCCGCCCCGGCCCCGGCTACACCGCTACCTTTTCTCATGCGGGTTTTCAGTCCACCTCGGTCACCGGCATCTATCTCAACGTCAGCGCCACGCGTACTCAAAATGTCCAGCTCACCGTCGGCAATGTTGTGCAAACCGTCGCCGTCTCCGCCGCCAATCAGGACGTTACCGTCGACACCAGCGACGCCACCATCGGCAACAACTTCCAGGTGCAATTTCTGAATGAGCTGCCCATCGCCAATCGCGACAGTCCCGCCGCGCTCTTTACCCAGCAGCCCGGCGTCACCCTCGATGGCGCCGTCACCGGTGCCCGCGTCGATCAGGACAACGTCACCCTCGATGGCCTCGACGTCAACGACAACGAGACCGGTAACTTCGGCGCGATCGTCGCCAATGCCCCCGTCGACTCCGTGCAGGAATTCCGCGGAACCACAGCCGGTGAGTTAGCCACCGCCGGCGAAGGCGGCGGCGGACAGTACGAGCTCGTCACCCGCAGCGGCACCAATCAGTTCCACGGTTCTCTGGTCGAATACCACCGCGACACCGATCTCGAAGCCAACAACTGGTTCAATAATAACGACGGCGTCGCCAGGCCTCCACTCATCCGCAACCAGTTCGGCGGAAACGTCGGCGGTCCCATCCTCAAAAATAAGCTCTTCTTCTTCTTCGATTACAACGGCCGCCGCGATACCCTCTCTAATCTCGTCGAGCGCACCGTCCCCATGGATGGCTTCCGCAACGGCACCATCTCCTACATCAACTCCGGTGGCACCACTTCAACCCTCAACTCCGCGCAGGTCGCCGCCCACGATCCCAGCGGCATCGGCTTCGATCAGGATCTTCTCACCTTCGTCGACAAGCGCTATCCGGTAGCCAACGACCTCTCCGGCGCGGCCGGCGACACCATCAACACCGCGGGCTACCGTTTCAACGCCCCCTTCCCTTACGTCGAGAATGATTACGTCGCGCGTATCGACTACAACCTCAACAACACCATGAAGCTCTTCATCGTCGGCCACGATGCCCGCACCAACAGCACCCAGGCGGCGATCCAGTTCCCCGGTGATCCCCAAACCTATCCCTTCATCGACAAGAGCTACTCCTGGGTTGTTGGTCACTCCTGGACCCTTGGTCCGAATATGCTCAACCAGGTGGAGGGTGGCTTAACCTTCGAGAACTACAATTTCCCCAACACCTACAATCCCCCTGGCGTCAACCAGTTTCAAACCTTCGGCGGCAACGGCTCCGGCGGAGCCATTCTCAGCGCCCCCTATGCCCGCGCCATCAACGCCCAAAGCCGTACCTTCCCCATCCCCATCATCAAGGATGACTTCAGCTGGCAAAAAGGCAAGCACAGCCTCACCCTGGGCGGCACCTTCAAATGGGAAACCCCGCATAACAACACCATTCTCGACTACAACACACCCACCATTGGCCTCGGCGGATATATTAATGGCCTCACCGCCGCGCAGCGGCCGTCCGACATCGGCGGTGGCAACGCCACTGCGCTCTATGACAGCGCCTTTGCCCTTGCTCTGGCCCCTTACACTTCTGTAGGCGCTACCTATAACTATGATGCGAAGGGAAATGCCGTACCCCAGGGCACCGGCGCGATTCGCGACTACCGCTATTACGAAACCGAGCTCTACGTCGGCGACACCTGGAAAGTAACTCCCAGCCTCACCCTCTCCTACGGCCTGCGCTGGCAGAATTACACCGTTCCCTATGAAATTCACGGCCTCGAGTCCGTCGACCAGATGGGCACGCCGGGCGGAACCACCGACTCCGTCGACCAAACCACCTTCGACAATTACTTCAGCCAGCGCGTCGCGCAAAGCGCGGCCGGCATCTCCGGCAACTTATCCGTTCCGCTCTTCGATTACATCCTCGCCGGGAAAGCCAATCATGCGCCAGGCCTCTATCACACCGATAACAAAGACTTCGCCCCGCGCATTGCCTTCGCCTGGAGCCCCTCCTTTGACCGCAAGACCGTCTTCAATGGCGGCGCCGGCATCGTCTACGACCACACCGTGATCAACGCGATCCTCTACCAACAGACCCAATTTTCATACGTCTTCGAGGCCGGCGTCAGTCAACCTCTGGGCGTGCCGAACAACACCGCCGCAACCCTTCAGCAGGATCAGCGCTTCACCACCATCAGCAGCCCGCCTGCTCCGCCCGCGGCTCCACCCATCACGAAGCCCTTCTATCCCTATGTCACCGGCTCGGGAGCCAGCGCCACCCCCAACGGCCTGGCCAACGGCGGGGCATTCAACGAAATGGTCGACCCCACCTTCAAAACTCCCTACTCCATCCAGTTCAACTTAGGCTGGCAGCACCAGTTCCCCCAGGGTTACATTCTCAAAACCGCTTACGCGGGCCGCCTTGGCCGTCGTCTCATGGCTCAGGCTGATACCAGCCAGCTCATCGACTTCCCTGACAAGGCCTCCGGCCAGCTCTACTCCCAGGCCTTTGCCAATATGTCGAAGCAACTCCGCGCCGGTGTAGCCACAACCGCCGTCACCGCGCAGCCCTGGTACGAAGACATCCTGCCTGCCGGCCTCGGCGCATCCTACGGCTATGCCAACAACACAGCCCTGGTCGCCGATAACACCCAGCCCTACGGCATCCGCGGCGATTTTGCCGACGAGACCTTCCTCCTCGCCGCCTTCGGCATCCTTCCCCCCAACGTGGGCATGGACTCGCAATTCGACGAGAACACCATGTACACCAACAAAGGATTCTCGAGTTACAACGGCCTGCTCACCACCCTCCACAAGAACTTCGGCTACGGCCTCCAGTTCGATCTCAATTACACCTGGTCGCATTCCATCGACAATGTCTCGGTCACTGCTAACACCGTAGCCTTCGGCGGTTATGGGTTTATTTGCGACGTCCTGCGGCCCCGGGAATGCCGCGGTAACTCCGACTTTGACGTCGCCAATAACCTCAGCGGTAACTTCATCTATGATTTGCCCCTCGGCCATGGACGCAGTTACGCCGCCGGTATCCCCACCTGGGCCAACGAAATCATCGGCGGCTGGATCGTCAGCGGCCTTCCCAGCTGGCACACCGGCAATCCTTACTTTGCCGGAGCCAACGCCTTTGTCGCTGGCTACGCCAACAATGCCCCCGCCATCCTCACCGGCCCCATCGCCGACATGAAAGCAAAACTCCATGGCGGCAACGGCCAGCCCATGGTCGCCTACAGCAACCTCACTGCGGCCAACGGCGACTACACCGGCCCTCTCGGTTTCGAAATCGGCAGCCGCAACAACCTCCGCGGCCCCGGCTATTTCGACATGGACCTCGGCCTCGGAAAAACCTTCCCCCTCTGGGAGCGCACCAGCCTCAAGCTCCGCGGCGATGCCTTCGACGCCTTCAACCACCCCAACTTCGACACGCCCTGCTCCGACATCACCGATGCCAACTGCCAGTTCGGCATCATCGGCGACACCACCGGCACGGCCACCCGCGTCCTGCAGGTCGCCGCGCGCATCGAGTTCTGATCCTCAATGCTTGATCCACTTCAGGGGCCGCTTCGGCGGCCCTTTTCTTCGCGCGCGATTCCGTCTTCCCCGCAGCAACAAGCAAAACGAGGCCCGCGAAAGCCGGCGCGATGAATTTAGTGGGAAGGGGTCTGCAAAGAAATTTCAGTGCACCGGGTGACCTGCTGCACACGCACGAGCCCGTTACCGTTGCTTCCTTCCGGACCTGGCGGGGTTGGCGGGATTGCATTGCGCAGGACCCGGCACACGTGTGATTCTAGCACTCGCAACACACTCGCTTCCCTGTTCGCCTTTAGCTCGTTGTCTGCTCGCCCCTCGCTGCACAGTTCTTTCTGACCAGTGATCACTGATCCCTGAACCCTGTTTTTTCTGCGACAATATTCCTTTACCCCGAGGAGTCCTCATTTGTCCCTTACCCTTCGCCCCCGTGTGCCCGCTCGTGCCAAAATCAGCGCCCTCGGAACCTGGACGCCTCCCCGCCTCCTCACCAACGCCGACCTCGAAAAAATGGTCGACACCTCCGACGAGTGGATCACCTCCCGCGTCGGCATCAAAGAGCGTCACATCGTCGAGCCCGGCATGGCCACCAGCCACATGGCTGTCGAAGCCGCCCGCCGCTGCCTCGCCGAACGCGGCATCGATCCCGCCGAAGTCGAAGTCGTCATCGTCGGCACCGTCACTCCCGACATGCTCTTCCCCGCCACCGCCTGCCTCGTCCAGGATCGCCTCGGCGCAAAAGGTGCCTGGGGCTTCGACCTCTCCGCCGCCTGTTCCGGATTCGTCTACGCCCTGCAGATGGGCGCGAAGCTCATCGAGTCCGGCGCGCAGAAAAAAGTCCTCGTCATCGGCGCGGACACCATGTCCTCCATCATCGACTACACCGACCGCGCCACCTGCGTCCTCTTCGGCGACGGCGCCGGCGCAGTCCTCCTCGAACCCGCCGCCGACGGCGAGCTCGGCATGATCGACTTCCATCACGAAATCGACGGCTCCGGCGCCTGCGCCCTCTTCATGCCCGGCGGCGGCAGCCTGCATCCGCCCTCCCACGAAACCATCGACAAGAAGATGCACTACGTCCATCAGGACGGCCAGGCCGTCTACAAATTTGCCGTCCGCAAAATGGTCGAAGCCACCGAGACCGTCCTCACCCGCAATGGAGTCACCGGCGCCGACCTCGGCTGCTTCATCGCCCACCAGGCCAATCGCCGCATCATCACCGGCACCGCCGACCGCCTCGGCCTCCCCGCGGAAAAAGTCATCATCAACATCGACCGCTTCGGCAACACCACCTGCGGCACCATCCCCCTTGCTATGGAAACCGCCCGCCAGGAAGGCCATCTGAAAAAAGGCGACCTCATCCTCATCGCCAGCGTCGGCGCAGGTTTCACTGTAGGCGCAGCATTACTTCGCTGGGAAATCTGAGCACGGCTCTACTAAGAAAAACGGTCATTTAACAACGACTGTCATCCCGAGCGAAGCGAAGGACCTTGCGTTTGCTTTTAGTTGTGTCATCCTGAGCGGAGCGAAGCGGAGTCGAAGGACCCCCCGAGCATCGCGAGGGGATTGGCTCGAAGAGCCACGCCTTTGAATCCGCTGGCCCCACAAAAAAGGAGCGGCCGACCTTCCAGCTCCAGGAATTAGAATCACCTTGGCCTGATTCGACTCACCTGGGAACCCACCGGCTCCGGCGCAAACTAAGCAGCGCAAAGCGTGGCTCTTCGAGCCAATCCCCTCCCGTTGGTCGGGGGGTCCTTTCGACTGCGGCTTTTCGCTTCCGCGAAAAACCTTCGCTCAGGATGACAGTCGCTTCTTATATAAACCGCATCCAGCTTCCTAAGCGCGCGGCTATTGCTCCTGCCGTTGATCTTGTTTTTGCTTTTCTCATTGTTCCCCCCGTCACTCCAGAACCCCGACATTACCTCCGGCATGCCGACAGAACCTCCGCGCTGTCCTATCGTCAAGTAATGCGTGATCGCCGCTACTTCGTCTACGTGATGGCCAGCCGCTCCCGCGTCCTCTACACCGGCATCACCAACAACATGGCCCGCCGCAACACCGAACACAAAGGGCGCGCCTCCGACAGCTTCACGGCAAAACACCGTTGTACGCGCCTGGTCTGGTATGAGACTTTTCACTCGCCCACCGCAGCCATCGCCCGCGAAAAACAACTCAAGGGCTGGACGCGCGCCAAAAAGATCGCCCTCATCGAAGTAAACAACCTCGGCTGGGCAGACCTCAGCGAAGAATGGGGCAAACCCATCGCGCTCTACGCAGCCCCCGCATCGCCAAAGTTGACGGGAGGAGGCGTTCGCTTTTAGTTTTGTCATCCTGAGCGGAGCGCAGCGGAGTCGAAGGACCCCCCGACCAACGGGAGGGGATTGGCTCGAAGAGCCACCGCCCTTGCTCGTGCCGTCGCACAAAAGTACTGCGGGGTAGACCCCCCCACCCCCCTCCCCCCTCTACCCGGTGACGACGCGCAGGTATTTGACTCCATGGGGCCGCGTTTTTTCGAGTCGGGGCCACGCATTTGATTCTGCAATGGTTGCGGCTTTCTATTTTGTTTTCAAATGCGTAC
>JBAVUB010000756.1:0-1853 GCA_049696575.1 Acidobacteriaceae bacterium
GTACTTCGGCAGCAGACTTTTTCTTCCCTTAGAATTCTTCGGCGGGCGCTCGGGCATTTTTGTCGAGCGGCTCGGCGGAGGTCTGCGTGATGAACCGGCGCAGTTTTTTGAAGGCGGGAGCGGCTGCGGGGACGCTCGCATGTGTGACGGATCCGCTGCGCGGAACGGCGCTGACGGGTGCTGGGCTCAGGGCGGCGGCCAGCGAGGTTGCGTGGCTGAAGACGCTGCGGCGGATCGGGCAGACGAACATCACGGAGCATGATCCCGCGGTAATGGACGTGGAGGGCTGGGCGAATTACTGGGCCGGCGTGAAGGCCGGGGCTGTGTTCGTCAGCGTGACCGGCATACTGGCCTATTACCCGACGCAGGTGCCGTTCCATCGGAAGGGAAAGTATCTCGGGGACCGGGATTTCTTTGGCGAGCTGAACACGGCGGCGCGGAAGCGCGGGATGCGGACGATTGCGCGGATGAGTCCGGACCTGAACTGGGGCGATGCGCTGGCGGCGCATCCGGAGTGGTTCATGCGCGACGAGCAGGGGAACGCGATTACGACGCCGGATACGCCGGAGCTGTTCCAGACCTGCATGTTTACCGGGTACATGACGGACTACATGCCGGCGATCATGCGGGAGATCAACGCGCGCTACGACGTGGATGGGTTCTACATGAACGGCTGGCCGATGTTCAGCCTGCCGGAGTGCTACTGCAATGTTTGCCGGAAGCTGCCGCCGCCGAGGACGCCCGCGTACTGGGAGAAATTCAACGAGCGGGTGATGGAGCTGTGGAAGCTCTACGACGGGATCGCGAAGGAGAAGAACGCAGAGGCGTTTTATTTCGCGAACATGGGTGGGGGCATCCACGCGACGCCGAATCTGGCCGAGGTGGGCGCGGCGGCGCAGTGGTTCCAGGCGGATAACCAGGGGCGCGGCGGGCAGGGCGAACCGGTGTGGGGATGCACGCAGCAGGGACGCGTGTGCCGGGCCATCATGGATGGAAAGATGGCGGCGAATGTGACGGGATCGTGGTCGACGGGGCCGCTGCGCTGGCGGGAGAGCTTCAAATCGCCGGCGGAAGTGCGGATGTGGCTGAATGAGACGGCGGCCAGCGGGATGGTTCCGTACTACCACGTGATCGGCGCCGAGGCGGGGATGGGCGAAGACCGGCGGTGGGAGAAGGTTGGCGAGGAATATTTTGGCTGGACCGCGAAACACGACGAACATTTTCAGAATCGGCGGACGATGGCGAATATCGGGGTGGTGATCGGGCAGCGGACGAACCTGTTTTATCAGGCGCCGAACGACATGACGATGCAGCGCAACATGGATGGGCTGTATTCCGCGCTGCTGGAGGGGCGGTTCTTCTTCGATTTTGTGCATGAGGATCGGCTGGAGCTGGAGCGCCTGACGCAATATGCGGCGCTGATTCTGCCGAACATCGCGCTTCTGAGCGATGAGCAGTGCGCGCAACTGCGGGCTTACGTGGAGCAGGGCGGATCGCTAGTGGCGACGTTTGAGACGAGCCTGTACTCGAACCAGAACCAGCGCCGCGGGGATTTTGGGCTGGCGGATGTGCTGGGGATTCATGCGGCGGGGCCGGTGATCGGGCGGCGCGGGAATTCGAATCCGTTTTATGCGCGGATTGAGCGGCAGCATCCGATTCTGGAGGGGTTCGCGGATACAAACTGGCTGCCGGGCGCGGAGTATCGGCTGCCGGTGGCGGCGGTGGCGAATCCGGTGCTGACGGTGGTGCCGGGATTCGTGGCGTATCCGCCGGAGCTTTCTTATCCTCCTGTGCGGCAGACGACGGAGCCGGCCGTGGTGCTGCGGGAGCGGGGCCGGAGCCGGACGGCGTAT
>JBAVUB010000757.1:0-1889 GCA_049696575.1 Acidobacteriaceae bacterium
GCGTGTTCCTCACCAATCCGTTTTTCTCCGGAGTCGGCAGCGTCCACGTTCCCTCCGCGTTGAACCGGTGCCGCACATCGAAGTCCGACGGTCCCCACTCCGCGCGCGGATTCGCCGGATCCGTCTGGTTGCTCGCGAATCCCGGACCCTCCTCTGACGCATTGTCCAGGCTCTTCGAATACGTGTAGACCGCGCTGAAATCCAACCCATGCTGCAGCCGCTTCTCCAGGTGCCCGTTCAGCGCGTTGTAATTCGTCTGCACATCCGACGTCGGCACGTAGGCCGCGTAGAACGGCGTCTGGTTCACCCCCGGCATGCACGCGCCGCCCGAAGCGCACGTCCCGTTCGACTGCGGATACAAAAAGTTCTGATCCACCAGCCGCAAAAAGTGGAATCCCGTCGATCCCTGGTAGCCCACCGTGAACGCCATCTGCCACGGCATCGCCCACTGATTATCCAGCGAGAACGTGTACAGCGTCGGCTGCCGCATCCCCGGCAAGATGCTGTACGTCTCCACCTGCGGCGTCGACGGCGTTCCTCCCGGCGGAGTGAAGGCGTTCGGCGTCCCCGACGTAGGATTCGTTCCCACCGCCAGATTCGGATTCGGCGCATAGCTGAACGGCGAATCGCTCGACCCAAACTCAAAAACAATCCCCGTCCCTGTCGCATTCGGGTTCGTCGATTGCAGCCCTCCGCAGCACAACCCATAGTCGAAATACCCCGGCCCGTTCTCATACGCCGGCGAAATCGGCTCCTCGTCCAGGTTGTCGAAGCTCACCCCAACGCCGCCGTGTACCACCAGCTTCCCGCTCAGCGGCCCCGACGGCGGCTGCCACGCAAACCCGATCTTTGGCGCAAGGGCATCGTGGGTTCCCGGATACAGAGTCTTCGTCAGCGCCAGCCGCGAGGTGATGATCTGCGCTCCCGCCCCGCTTCCCAGCACCATGTCGTTGATCGGGAATCCCTGGTTCGTCAGCGCGCCGTAGAACTCATACCGCAGCCCCACATTCACCGTCGCATTCGGCTTTACCTTCCAGTCGTCCTGCACAAATCCCGCGTAGTAGCTCCGCCGAAAATATCTCTGCACATTGCCTACTCCGCCCGTGTTTGGATTCGCGCCGATCCCTTCGTACAGCGGCGCATCGTTAGCCAGATCCCACAGTCCCTGGAACGCGTAGTTCGGCCGCGCCAGCCCCGAGTCGTTGTCGTTGTCCTGCTCTCTGCGAACCACAAATCCCATCCGCAGCGACATCGGCCCCAGCACCTTTGTCACCAGGTCGCGAATCTCGTACGTGTTCTCCGCGGCAATGTACGGCGTCGTCGGCGCCGCCAGCTGGCTGAACTGGAACGTCCCAAACCCGTAGTTCTGCGCGTAGATTCCCGGCACTCCCCAGTTCACTAGCCCTTTCGTGTCGGCGATCTGGTTATCCGCGAACCGCGTATAGTTCGCGCGCAGCTCGTTGATCAGCGTCGCGCCAAACGTGTGAATCCACACCGGCGTCGCCGACTGATTGAAAGGCCGGAACGGCAGATTCGTATCCGGCGCAGCTCCCGCGGCCGGATCAAACGACGACTGGTCCAGCTTCTGCGTGAAGAACCCCGCGTAAATCTGGTCGTGAGGCCCGATGTACCAGTCCCCGCGCCCGTGGAACTGTGTTCCGCGATACTGGCTCGGCGTCTGAATCTGTGCGAACTCTACGTCCGCCACCCCATCCAGTCCCGCGCCCGTATAAAGATTCGGACTCGCCGCCGTCCCGTTCACATTGTTGTTCGGCAAATATTGCCCGTCCGCCCCTCCAAACGACCCAATGTCGAACCCCGTGCCCGCCGGCGCGCATTGCGTCTGCAGCGCGCTGCAAGCCCCCGGCAACACCGCCCGCACCACCGCC
>JBAVUB010000758.1:0-2189 GCA_049696575.1 Acidobacteriaceae bacterium
GCTTCGTCTCCCGCCCCGCCCTGCAAAAACTCAACAGAAACTCGATCTACATCTTCGTCAACCAGCGCCTCATTCGCGACCGCCTCATCATCCACGCCATCGTTGAGGCCTACCGCAACATCATTCCGCCCACGTCGTTCCCGGTCGTCCTCCTGTTCCTCGAAATGCCGCCCCACGAAGTCGATGTCAACGTCCACCCCGCAAAAACCGAAGTCCGCTTCCGCCAGCAGTCCCTCGTCCACGACTTCGTCCGCGAAAGCATCCGCGTTGCGCTCATGAAAGCCCGCCCCGCCGCCAGCTTCCTGGAGGCTCTCACTGACACTCCTCGCGCCTCCTCTTCACTGGTCCTCGAAACCGGCCCCGGCGAAGGTGCCCCTGTCGCGGCAAGCCCCGACTCCGACGCTCCGCCCCAACCCGCCGACGCCTCCCCCTTCAACCTCGCACCGCCCGACCCTCGTCCCGAAGAGATTCATCTCCCCTTCGCCGCAGCAGCTGCGAGCGTCGCTCCTCCAGCCGGTTCCACCAACGGCCACGCCTGCGCCGAACCAACCTTCCCTGACGCTGGAGAGCCGCCCGCCACCCTCCACTCCCTCGCCTCACTCAAGCCTTTGGGCCAACTCCGCGAGTCTTTCATCCTCGCTACCAACGACGAAGGCCTCTGGATCATCGATCAGCACGTTGCCCACGAGCGCGTTCTCTTCGAGAAAATCCTTCGCGAGCGCCAGACCGAGCGCGTCGAGCGCCAGCGCCTCCTCATGCCCATGCTCATCGACCTGCTCCCTCAGCAAATGGTGGTCTTCTCCACACTTGCCGCCGAGCTGGAACGCAATGGCTGCGAAGCCGAACCCTTTGGCCCCCACACCATCGCCATCAAAGCCGCACCCTCCGGCCTCAACGGAGCCGAACTCGAACGCATGATCCTCGAAGTCCTCGAGCAGCCCGGCGCCGCCGCCCAGTCCGATAACCTCGAAACCGCCCGCACCCGCATCGCCGCCTCCATCGCCTGTCACGCCGCCATCAAAATCAACATGCCTCTCGATCCCGCTCGCATGGAATGGCTCCTCGCGGCGCTCGCGAGGACTGACCACCCCACCAGCTGCCCCCACGGCCGCCCCATTGCATTACGATATTCATGGAAAGACATTCAGCGCGCGTTCCAGCGCATTTAGACCTTGGTCACTCGATCGCAACCGTTGAAACGGGCTCTTTTTGAATCAGCAACAGTTACAAATCGCGCGTGCCGCGCTGTGGCACCAGACCGCCGCATCCGTGTCCGCCGCCTCGCTGCTCACCTTCGACGATGCCGCGCGCTGGCTCGGCGACATCGGCCTCTGCCTGTTTCTGCCCCGCCACGCCCAGCTTCCCGCGCCCGCTCCCTCTTTCGTTGAGGCCTGCCTCGGAGCGTCCAGCATCCTTCCGCCCACGCCCGTCATCGAAAATTCCCTCGCTCTCGCCTCCCGCCTTGTCGCCGAGCGTCGCGCCATCCCCCTCAATCTCCTCGGAACCTTCTCCGAGCAGCCCGACTTCCTCATCACCCCCGATGTCCTTCCCTGGGTGGCCGCCGTCCGTGGCGACCGTCAATTTAAGTCCCCGCCCCATGCCCGCACCACTCCCATCGTCCTCCGCACCTGGGAAGCCCTCGACCGCGAAGGCGAAAAATCCGCCATTGAACTCCGTGAGATCCTTGGCCGCGAACTCACCGAAGCCGCCGTCCTCCGCGCCCTCAGCGAGCTCTGGACCACCCTCCGCGTCGCTCCCACCTACGCGCCGGGCCAGCCCACTCGCTGGTCCCTCCTGAAAGACAGCTACCCCGCCCAGCTCGCCACCGGCAGCAACACCGCGCAGTCCACCGCGCTCTCGGCGCTGCTCTCCATCTATCTACGCTCCGCCGTGGCAGCGACTGCGGAAGAGGCGGAGATTTTTCTCTCGCCGCTCACCGCCCGCTCGCGCATCCGCGAAGTCCTCCACGGCATGACCGCCACCCGCCAGCTGGGTACCATGTCCGTCGCTTCGCAAACCTTGCTCTTTGTCGAAGGCTCCCTCCCCGAACACGCCGCCGAACCGGAGCAGGCACCGGCCCCGCGGGAAGCGTCCGCCCCCGCTCGCATGCCTTTCAAAAAAGAACCGCGCCCCACCCGCTGGGAGCTGCCCCGCCCCGATGCACGTTCCGAGCGCGACCGTCCCCGCGG
>JBAVUB010000759.1:0-2660 GCA_049696575.1 Acidobacteriaceae bacterium
TTCTGGTTGTCGCCGTTGTGTTTGTAAACGTAACCGGCAAGCAGCGGAATATCAGGCTCCTGAGGAAATATGTCCATGTACTTCTGGGTCAGGGCCAGCAGATCCTGGTATTGATTCAGGCTGAGCATGTCGTAGCCCAGATAGACGACCACATCGCGGTTACGAGGGAGATAGCGCATTGCCTTGAGGCCGAGATCCGCCGATACTTTTGGTTGGTTCTCGAAGCGGTAATAGCGCTCTTCTTCCGCCATCACCTGCGGATTATCTGCCATGCTTCCGGAAACTCGATGCACCCACATTCCGGCCAGAGTCAGGTCGTGGCGCTCGACGCCGACGTTGATGCCGCCGGCCGCGATCAGCGGATTCTTCGGGGCGATTTTGTAACCCTGCTCGTAGAATTCCTCCGCCTTTTTGTATTGGTGGCGGTCGGCATATAGATCTCCCAGGGCGAGCCACGGGACGTAGAGGGATGGGTAGTCATGTGCCAGCTGCTGGAAATCGTCCTCTGCCGCCTGATCATTGCCGGCTGCGCGCTCCGCATAGCCCAGGGAGACGAGCGCGGCGCGGTTCTTCGCGTCGATGGTCAGCGCCTTTTTGTAAGCCGCGATCGCATCGCCCGTACGGCCCATTTTCATCAGCACTTCGCCGTCCAGCTGCAGGCCAGCGGGATCGTTGGGTTTGAGAGCCAGCGATTCTTTCATGTCGGCCAGTGCGGAGTCTGCCTGCCCTGCGTCCATGCGGATGAGAGCGCGCAGACGCAGAAAGCCGGCGCGGTCCGGCCCCTCCTCGTTCAGCGCGCCAATCTGCTTCTCCGCGATCGCGAGTTGTTGGTGGGCCTGATCAGTTTCATCGAGGTTCTGGTAGAGCGATTCCAGATTCATGTGTAGCTGGATCGGGTACAGAGGACCCTCCACTGGCGACGCCGGGAGATGGTCAATGGCTTGCTGATATTCGCGGGCGGCATCTTCGTCGTGATCCTGTAGCTGCGCGATGTCAGCGCGGATCGCGTGCAGCCGATAGGAATCGGGCTCGATCGTCTCCGCCCGCTTCAGAAAATCCTCAGCGCGGGGAACGTTATTGTCGGCGACCTGCGCCTGTGCGGCGGAGAGTTGCAGGCCGGCGTCATGAGGCATTGCATTGGCTGCGCGCTCGTAAAGCCGGGCGGAATCGTCGAGGCGTCCGTCCAGCTGATTGGTGTACGCCATTTCGGCGACAACATCCGGATGCGGGTCGTGGATGGCTTTGAGCGCGTCGATAGCCTTCGCGTAGTCTCCGGTGTCGCGGTAGTAGCCGGCCAGCGAGCGCTCTACGTCAGGATTATTGGGGGCCCTGCGTTTTGCCATCTCCAGAAAGTGATTGGCCTGATCGAGCTGCTTCATGTGTTCGTAACAGATGGCAAGGAGCAACTCCGAGCGGGCGTCGGGCCGGAGACGCTCGGCTTTGGTCAGAGAATCGAGAGCTTCATCGTAGTTACCCGCGTGGATGTCGATGTCAGCGAGGACCAGCCAGTCATCGCGCTGGCCGGGGTCCGCGGCCAGAGCTTTCTTCAGGAGCGCCTGGGCTTCGTTGTTCCGGCCCATGAGGCTGTAGGTCTGGGCGAGCCCGGACATGCCGCTGGGCGAGGATGGAGCGAGCTTGAGCCCGTGATTGAAAGCCTCCGCCGACTGCCCATACCTGCCGTTGAGACGCGCGGTGTAACCCAACAGAAACCAAATTTGTGGGTCGCTGGGCGAAGCCTGCGCAGCGCGCTGCGCATACTCCAGCGCATGGGCGTGATCTCCGTGCTGCAGGGCGAGTTCCGCCGCGCGCGCGAGGCGCGCGTTCTGGATATTCGATCCCCAGCCCAGTTGCTGTCCGGTCTGGCTTGCCGGAGCCTCCTTTTTTACCGTGGAGTACGGTCCTAACTCATAAGTCTGCGCGCGTGCTCCGCAGCCAAGCAGGCAAAAAACAACAACCGCCAGGGCAATCTTTCCTTGTCTATATCTTGCCGTAAGGTTCACCAGGTTCCTGTTTCACTCACGCTCGTTTGATTCACGCTGGGGCAAGCGTGTTGGCTGCACTGTTTTTCCAGGGGCAACGGAGCCTTCACTTTGCGAATCCAAATGAATTCCGCGAGGTGGACTTGGAAAGGGTTCGCACGTTCAAAGACGATTCGCAGCCGCTGCCCATGGCTCTTTTGCTCATGGCGGCGCTGGCCGTTCACCTGCCGCTGCTCCTCATGGAGCTGCCGCTCAAGTCCTACGACACCAACTTCCACATTTTTTTCGCGTCGCACTATCTGCATCACTGGTTCGACCCCTGGAATCCCAAGTGGTTCGGCGGCTTTTCGCAGGCCACGTATCCGCCGCTGCCGCACCAGTGGATCGCGGTTCTATCGCATGTAATGGGCCTGAATATGGGCTACATGGCGGTGCAGCTCGCCGGGATCCTGCTGCTGTGCGTGGGCAGCTATCGATTTGCTTGTCTGTGGGTGAGCCCGCGTGCAGCATCGTTTGCCGCGTTGGCCAGCGTACTGCTTGGATCGGAAAGCTTCCTCGTCTACAACGCCGGTCAGATTGGCACCACCTGCGCCGCGCCGCTCTATCTGCTTGCGCTTCCTTACCTCTACGAATGGCTGCGCTTCGGCGGCTTCCGTCCTTTCCTCAAGGCTACGGTTCTCT
>JBAVUB010000760.1:0-11132 GCA_049696575.1 Acidobacteriaceae bacterium
GCAGACCGCCGCCCCATCTGGTGAAGACCCCGACTTCAACATGTTTCCCCACAGCCAAACATCCCGCTGGTGGATCTCCGGCCAGACCAACACCATCTTCCAGGCAAAGCCCGGTTTCCATTCTCCCTACCAGGGCACCAACAGCCTCGATAATGCGCCAGAGTACAAAACCTCCCTCGTCGAAACCCTTTACCTCGGCTATCAGCCGCACCACAACCTCCGCTACAACACCGACCTGCTGGTCGACTTCGAAAGCGCTGGCGGCCGCGGCCTCGGCGAAGCCCTGGGCCTCGCCGGATTCACCAACCTTGACGTGGTCCGCAATCCTAATCTCGGCACTGCACCCTATCTCGCCCGCGGCGTCATCCACCAAACTATCGGCCTCACCAGCGAAATGACCGAATCCGACCGCGACCAGTTTTCCCTCGGTACGCAGGTTCCGGTTCGCCGCTTCGAAACCCGCATCGGCAAGATGGGCGCGAACGATTTCATGGATGTGAACGACGTCGCGACCGATAGCCATCTCCAGTTCCTCAACTGGACCATCGACGATAACGGCGCGTGGGATTACGCTGCCGATACCCGCGGCTACACCGTCGGCGGGCTGCTCGAATACGACGACCGCAACTGGAGCGCCCGCTATGGCATCTTCGCTATGCCCATCGTCGCCAACGGCATCGCGCTCGACTGGGCCTTCTCCCGCGCCCACGGACAGAACTGGGAATACGAGCTCCGTCATTCCCTCATCCACGGCCGCAAAGGAACGACCAAAATCCTCGCCTTCGCCAACACCGCGCACATGGGCAACTACCGCCTGGCTGTGCAGGATTACCTCGCCGGCTTTACCCCCAGGCCGAACATCATCTCCGTCGAGCGCTTCGGCACCGTGAAATACGGATTCAGCTGGAACAACGAGCAGGACATCACAGAAAATTTCCGCATTGGCACCCGCTTCGGCTGGAACGATGACAAAGAAGAGTCCTACGCCTACACCGAAGACGCGCAGTCTGTCGTCATTTCCGGCGATTACTCCGGCGCGCGCTGGCATCGCCCTGCCGACAAAATCGGGACCGCCTTCGTCAGCAACGCCATTAAGAAGGATCACCAGGATTATCTGAGGTATGGCGGCCTCGGTTTTCTGCTCGGCGATGGCCGCCTCAATTACGGCCGCGAGAACATCGTCGAGAGCTACTACACCTGGCACGCCTGGAAGGGCCTGTTCTTCGCCCTCGATGTCCAGCACATCGACGACCCCGGCTATAACCGCGACCGCGGCCCCGTCTGGGTCGAAGCCATCCGAGGTCACATGGAGTTTTGACTTTTTGACGGCGCAGCGTTTACTGTGTAGTAAACGCTTTCCGCAGGCTCGTTCTCTGCGCGCAAATACCCTGGGAAAATCAACTTTAAGGATCAGCGTTGTGAAGTCATCATTTGTCCGAGTGCCGGGAGTGTTGCGGGGGATGGATCGCGAAGCCCACTGTACGATGCTCACGTGGAAGGAATCATCCACCACCGGCCGCGTCTACACGCGATGCAAAATCCAGGATGAGCCGTCGGATCTTCCCGATGGACCCTACACCGTGTTTTTCTCCGGATACACGGTTGCAACCCGCAGGTTCGACCACTGCTTTATGCTGACCTTTCTCCCTCCGGAGATCGATCTGGAGAAGGCGGCCTGATCCAGAGCAGCGCTCCGCGTGTGCCGGAAAAAACTCATTCTGTGCGCAGCGCCTGCATCGGTTGAATCCGCGTTGCGCGTCGCGCCGGTACCAGCGTCGCGAGGGATGCGACCGCGCACAGCAGAATCGCTGCGCTCAGCAACGCTCCGGCGCTGGTTCCCGTAGCGCCGATCAAGGAATCCATCCAGGCCCGCATCGCGAATACCAGTCCAGCGCCGAGCACTACGCCGACGATCATCAGCTTCAGCGCGCCCGAGAACAAGAGCGTCATGATCGCGCCGCGATCGGCGCCCAGCGCCATGCGGATCCCGAACTCCCGCTCCCGCCGGCTCACCGAGTATGCAATCACGCCGTAGACGCCCACGCTGGCCAGCAACAGCGCCAGTGCGCCAAGAATGCCGGTCACCATCGTCGAAGTTCGCTGCCCGGCGATCGACGCCTGCGCTAATGCCTCCAGTGACGTGATGTTCGAAACTGCCTGTCCCGGGTCGATCGACGCGACGGCCCTGCGTGCGCTTTCCGCCAGCGCCAGCGGATCCCCGGACGTACGCAGGAGAAACCCCAGAAATGGCGCGGGACTCTGCCGCACATTGGTGTAAATCTCGAAGCCGACGGGCGCGGCCGGACCCGCGTAGCGCACATCGCCCACCACCCCGACAATCACGTAGTTCCCATCAGCCGAGCAGCAGCGAAGATGTTTGCCGATGGCGCTCTGTCCCGGCCACAGTTTTTGTTCCATTCCGCGATTGATGATGGCCACCTTCGGCGCGCTGGCCGTGTCCTGCGGCGTAAAATCGCGCCCCTCGACAAATGGCGTCTGCACGGTGGCGAAGAATCCCGGCGTCACCGAGTGCTGATCTGCAAAGGGATTGTGATCCGCCGTTCCGCCCGGCTGCCCCTCATAGCTGAAATCTCCGTTCGCGTTGGCCCCGTTGAAGGGCATATCGATCGAACCGGCGACGTGGCTCACCCCAGGCAACGCCGCGAGTTTCTCCAGAACTGCGTCATAGAAGTGCCCCATCTGCGCCGGATCTGTATACCGCGCCGGAGAAAGCGTGATCCCCATCGTCAGCACGTTCTGCGCATTCACGCCCGGATCCACGCGCAGCAATCGCAGAAAATAGAACGCCATGTTCAGCGATCCGGCCACCAGAAGCATCGAGAGCGCGATCTCCGAAACCACCAGGCTGGAACGCGTGAACTGGTGCTCCCGCGAGTCGGTGACCGAGCGGCTCTGCTGCATCGCTGCGTTCTCCCGCTGGCGCAGAATGCGCAGCGCCGGAATCATGCCGAACAAAATCCCGGTCGCGAGGCCAAGCCCCAAAGTGAAAGCCAGCACGACTCCGTCAAGATGCACGCTCGAAGGCGGCTGCAGTCCTTTGGGCCACGCCGCCACCGGTATGTGAATCAATCCCACGGCCAAAATCAGACCCGCCGCCGCTCCGCCCACCGAGAGCAGCAGGCTTTCCGTCAGCGCCTGTCTCACCATCCGGCGCGGCGAGGCCCCCAGCGCCCGGCGAATCGCGAATTCCCGCTCCCGACCCGCGGCCCGCGCCAGCAGCATGTTCGCCAGATTTACGCAGGCGATGAGCAGAATGAAAGCTACCGCTGCCAGCAGGATGTTCATGATCGACCGCAGGTCTCCGAAGACTTCCTGCGAAAGCAGCTGGACCTCAATCCCGTGCGAGTTGTCGGGAAATTGCTTGTCGATCTGCGCCTGGATTCCCCGCAGCTCCGCCTGCGCCTGCAAAAGAGTGACTCCCGGCCGCAACAACCCCGTGGTGAACAGGTAGTTTGTTCCGTGCTGTATGTAAGGAGGCTGCAGCTCCATCGGCGCCCACACCTGCACCGGACGAAAACCCTCAGGGACCATCCTCGGCATGACCCCGATGATCGTGCAGGTCTTGCCATTCAGGTTGAGCGGCTTGCCCAGCACCTGCGGATCGCTCCCGAATTGCGTTCGCCAAAAATCCGCAACCAGCAGGCACGCGGGTGCGGCACCCTTTTGATGGTCGCTCGACGCCAGCGCTCGTCCCAGAATGGGCCCCACGCCATAGACGCCAAAGTATCCATCGCTCGCCAAGCCCACGTTCAGCAATTGTGGTTCCCCTGCCCCGGTCCACGTCGAGCGAACAGTGAACGTCGCCGCCAGCTGCGCGAAGCTTTTCTGCTGGCTGCGCCACTGCAGAAAATCCGGCCACGAATTGGCAAAGTACGATCCCTGCGGATAGACGTTCTCCACCGCAACGATGCGGCTCGCGTTGTCATATGGCAAGCGCAGCGCTCCATGGATGATGCTGTAGATCGCGGTGTTCGCGCCGATGCCAAGGGCGAGCGTACACAAAGCAACCAGAGCGAACCCGGGCGACTTACTCAGCTGCCGCAATGCATAACGCAGATCCTGCCACAGAGTGCTCAAAGTGCCTCCGTTCGTGGTGGGTGCATTCTAGTCCCGCACTCTGCATGCCATTCTCGCGGACATCAGAGATAGCGCATTTTCATAGATCTGCACCCTGGCTCGTCTCCCGTCGACGCGACCTTCCCGTCCAAAAGCGAACATCCTGTGTCCGCAAGCGAACAGGCCTTGTCCTTTCAACCGGATACCGCAATCGGTGGTCCGTTACGACTCAGTTAATCCCGGTTTTCTGCATCTCACTTGGCGAGTCTCGCCTGGGCCGAACTTGCCCGATCGCTATCGAGCACAATGCCGGACCACCTCCTGCGATTCACGTAACTTCGGTGAAGCATTGCATTCCTTGAAACGCCGTAAGATGGAACTCGTCCCGGAGGCTTCTTTGCGCGTCGGTCTGATGACCCGAGAGTACCCACCTCTTGTTTATGGTGGCGCAGGCGTCCACGTTGAGTACCTCAGCCGCGAACTCGCGAAGTCCATCGAAGTCGAAGTCCACTGCTGGGGCGATCAGTTTTCCGACAAAGGCAACCTCCATGTCCGAGGCGCCGAGCCGTGGTCCAAAATCACTGACGGCACTCAGGAAAAATTTAAGCTCGCCCTTGAGACTTTCAGCCTCAACCTCGCTCAGATTACGTCGCTCTCCGCCATTGATGTCGTTCACACCCACACCTGGTACGTCGCGATGGCCGGTCTCCTAGCAAAGAAGCTCTACAACATTCCCTTTGTCCTCACTACTCACAGTCTCGAACCTTTGCGCGCCTGGAAGGCCGAGCAACTCGGCAGCGGCTACGTCATGAGCTCCTGGATGGAGCGCACTGCGATCCTCGACGCCGACGCCGTGATCGCCGTCTCCCAGGGCACGCGAGCCGACATCCTCCGCGCTTACCCTGAGATCAACCCCAACCGCATCCACGTCATCTACAACGGCATCGATCTTCAGGAGTATCAAAAGACCACTCGCAACGCGGCCCTCGTCGAGTACGGTGTCGATCCTTCCCGTCCCTACGTCCTTTTCGTCGGCCGCATCACCCGCCAAAAGGGCGTCACCCATCTGGTCGACGCCATCCCTCACCTGCCGCCGCAAACGCAGGTCGTTCTCTGCGCCGGGGCTCCCGACACCCCCGAGATCGGAGCCGAGATGCGCGAGAAAATCGACCGCCTCCGCACTGTCAACCCGCGCGTCCTATGGATCGAGAAGATGCTCACCAAGCCCGAGGCCATCCAGCTCTACAGCAACTGCAGCGTCTTCTGCTGCCCGTCTGTCTATGAGCCCTTCGGCATCATCAATCTCGAAGCCATGGCCTGCCGCGCGCCCGTCGTCGCCAGCGCCACAGGTGGCATCCTCGAAGTCGTGCTCGACGGCGTAACCGGCTACCTGGTTCCGTTTGACCAAAACCCGGTCACCAGCTTTCCTCTTCATCCGCAAAAGTTTTCGCGCGACCTCGCCGAGAAAATCTCCGCCCTCCTTGCCGATCCCGACAAAGCGCGCCGCTTCGGCGACGCCGGCCGTAAACGAGCTGAAGAAAAATTCTCCTGGCACACCATCGCCGAGCAAACCATCGGCCTTTACCGTCGGCTGATCGACAGCCGCAACCCGTAGCCAGGGGCCGTGGCCTATTTCGGCGAGAGTCCAGTGCCTGGTTTTCCCGCTTCCCCATTTCCTGGCCCGCCCACAATCTGCAGGGTCGGAATCCGGTCGTCCATCGAAGGCAGCGGCGGGAAGGGCATATGCGGCTCCGCCTGATACCAATACGCGACGGAGTAGAAGTTATCCGAGCGATGGTTAGCGTGCCCGTGCTCGATCGTCGCCTTCATCGACTTTGTAAACGGAATTGGAGAATCCAGATGAAACCGGTAGAGGCTCCACCGTTCTCCCGCCAGTTCCTTGCCCACCATGGGCGCTCCGTAAAGCGAATACGCAAACGGCCACCCTCCAAAATCCCATGCGCCCAGAAAATAATCTTCTGAGCCGGTGCCGCTCGGTTGCATGGGCGTCTCCGCGTTATCGATGAAAAACATGGGGTCTCCCTCACCCCACCAGCCATCCTGATTCTGCAGCACCGACATCGTCACCCCGACAAACTGGCCGTGCCCTTTCGCTTCGAACCACACATAGTTGTCTTTGGCATCCGTGTTCCTCCGATAGTTCACCAGCGGATCGCCATTTTCGTACCACTGATTCGTCCAGCCATGGTTCGGCTGTGCCTGCCGGTACTGGGCATGGAAATACAAGGTCCCCGGCGGCAGCGGGCGAGCGTCGGTACGGTAGTCGATGTTGTAATACAGGTTCTGGACCGTCATCTTCCCCTCATTCGTGACGGTGATGCGCGCATGCTTCTGATACGGCATAGGAAAGAAACAATTCAGCGCCCTGGTGTTTCCAACCGAGAGCAATTCCGATTGCCAGTTGTAGTAAACGCCCAAACCCAGCCCAAAGAAGTCGCCGATCGGCGTCTCCACACTGGGGCTTTCTTCTCCGTCCCAGTACATGCGCAACACCATGCGCTTCAGGTGATACGGTTCGGGACTGTCGATGGTGAACCAGATGTGGGAGACCTCGCCGGGCCCGTCGGTGTCCAGAACCGTCATGGTTTGTCCCGGCGTGATCGCCATCGCATCGCGGTTGCCACCCGTGGGCTCCGCACTCGACGCGTGATGCCAGGTGTAGGTCTGCTGCTGCGTCACATCCGGCATCCATGGCGCAGCCTGCCCCCTGGTTCCCGCCGCGCAAACCGCCATCATCGCCGCTATCACGATTTCTCGCATCGCGCTGCTCTCCTTCGTTGAAGAAGCGACCCTCGTCAGCAGAGGTTGCTATGCCTTTGCAGGCTCGAACGCTCGGCTGTGTAAGAACACTGCGCCCGCGAGCCATCGTGCAGCATACCAGAGACCCTGGCCTCTGGAGGCCCACTCCCGAAATGACCCTTCTGGAACGAAGCCGTATCTCCAAACGCAGCAGGCTTGTCCCAGGCACTTGATCCCGGAACGAGCCCGCTTTTTCCCCATTCCCTATTCCCTATTGCCTATTGCCTGCTTTTGGGAACCCGCAGATCCCCGCCCGTCATCTGCTTCGGTTCCGCCAGATTGAGCAGCCCCAGAATCGTCGGCGAAATATCGCGCAGCGATCCATCCGGCCGCATCGAAAACTGCTTCGCATCCTCACTCACAAAAATGAACGGCACCGGATTCGTCGTGTGCGCCGTATGCGGCCCGCCCGTACCCGGATCGACCATCAGTTCGGCGTTGCCGTGGTCCGCAGTGATCAGCCACGCGCCGCCGCCTCGCTGCTGCATCGCCTGATAAATCCGTCCCAGGCAAGCGTCCACCGTCTCGACTGCCTTGATCGTCGGCTCCAGCCGTCCCGAGTGACCCACCATATCCGCATTCGCGAAATTCACCACGACAACGTCGAATGCCCGGTCGTTCACCGCCTTCACCACCGTGTCCGCGATCCCCGCCGCCGACATCTCCGGCGCAAGATCGTACGTCGCCACCTTCTGTGACGGGATCAGGATCCGATCCTCGCCCGGAAACGGCTTCTCGATCCCGCCGTTGAAGAAATACGTCACGTGCGCGTACTTTTCCGTCTCCGCCACGCGCAGATTCCGCAAATTCGCCTGCGCCATTATGTCCGCCAGCAGGTTTTCCATCGACTCCGGCAAAATGATCATTGGCAGCGTGAAGTTCTTGTCGTATTGCGTCATGCACACGTAGTGCAGCCTGCTCGGAATCTCGCTGCGCGGAATCGTCGCGTCCAGTTCCTCCCACGATGGCAGTTCGCGCCCCGCCTCTCTGCTCAGCCCGCTGTTCCGCGCCAGCACTCGCGTAATCTGCCGCGCCCGATCCGCGCGGAAGTTGAACATGAGGCACACATCCTCGTCGCGAATCAGCCCGTTCGGCTTCCCGTGCTCATCTGTAACAACAAACGGCACAATAAACTCGTCCGTGATGCCGTTGTTGTACGACTCCTTCACCCTCGCCACCGCATCCTTGTAAGCGCCGCCCTCGGCCTGCCCCTTCACCATCGCGTCGAAAGCCTTCTTCTCGCGCTCCCAGCGCCGGTCGCGATCCATCGCGTAGTACCGCCCCGATACGCTGGCCAGCTTGCCGCCGAATTCGCGCATCTTCTGCTCCAGCGCCGCCAGGTACCCTGCCCCGCTCGTCGGCAGCGTGTCGCGTCCATCCATAAAGGCGTGTACGAAAACCCTCTCCACGCCCTGCTGCTTCGCCGCCTTCAGCAGCGCGTACAAATGTTCCTGGTGCGAGTGCACGCCGCCGTCCGACACCAGCCCAAACAGATGCAGCTGCGTCTTCCGCGCTTTCTGCAAAGCCTCGACGATCGTCGGATGCCTGAAGAATTCCCCGCTTGCGATCAGCGCATCAATGCGCGTGATGTCCATCTGCACGATGCGCCCCGCGCCGATATTCAGATGACCCACTTCGCTGTTGCCCATCTGCCCATCCGGCAGTCCCACAAAGTGATCCGACGCATGCAGCAGCGTGTTGGGATACTCCTCGAGAAGCTTGTCGTAAACCGGCTTGCGCGCCAGCGCGATCGCGTTGTTTTCCGTCTGCGGGCGATAGCCCCATCCATCCAAAATCGTCAGTACAACCGGCTTCTTTGAATCAGGCACGCTGTCTCCTCTGTTGGCCCAAACGCACACACGAAAATGCGGAGCCGTCGCTCCGCATCCCGCTGCCTCTAATTTACTGTTGCGGCGCCGTCGCTGGATGTTCCTCGTGATAAACCCTGGCCGCAGCGTCGATCTCGTCCTTGTGCCGCTGGATCACTTCGAACATCACCTGCTGTCCCAGCTCCGATCCGGCATCCTGCCCTTCATTCAGAATCTTCGGCATCACGCCAATCATGTGCTTGCCCGCAGCCGATTGGTAGAACGCGATAATCTGCGCGGCATCCTCCGTCGATAAATGCTGCTGAAACGACCGCACCATCGCCCCCTCAAAATCCGCCGTCCCCAGCGTCCGCTGCAGATCCGCCACCACATCGGCCGGCATATACGGCATCATCTGTTTCAGGTACGGCAGCATCCCGTCCAGCATCTCTCGCTTCAGCGTGTTTGTCCGGGTCAACTGCAGAATCTCGTGCACCTGCGCTGCCGTTACCGGATGCTCCGGCGCCGGGTTCTCGCTCGATGCCGTCACACTGGTCCCAATTCCGGGCTTTGCCGTTGTGGTCGCCGCCCAAACCGGCAACGTACCCAGTAGAAACAGCCATGCCATTTTCCGCATTTGAGTCTCCTTCCAGGACATCCCACCGCGATCCCGCGACCTTGCGGCATCCGATTAAATGTCTCGACGTGGAGACACTGCGTCTGAAGTACCCGCCCCAAACGCTCCGGCAATCGAAGCGCTCGGACGGCTGCCTTCCAATTAAACGTTTCTAATCTCCGTAGTTCACGGCTTCCAGGCCCAAAAACTCAGCCGTTTGTCCCAGCTCTTCTTCAATCCGAAGCAGCTGGTTGTATTTCGCAATGCGATCGGTGCGCGACGCCGACCCTGTCTTGATCTGTCCTGCGCCGGTCGCGACCGCGAAGTCGGCAATGAACGTGTCTTCCGTCTCGCCGCTGCGATGCGAGATCACCGACGTATATCCATACCGCCGGCCCAGCTCAATGGCTTCGAAGGTCTCGCTCACCGTGCCGATCTGGTTCAGCTTGATCAGAATCGAATTCGCGACCCCTTCCTCAATGCCCTTCTGGAACAGCTCCGTGTTGGTCACGAAAATGTCGTCGCCTACCAGCTGAATCTTGTTTCCTAATTCCGTCGTCAGCACCTTCCACCCGGCCCAGTCGTTCTCCGCCAGCCCGTCTTCGAGCGACACGATCGGGTACTGCCGCACCCAATCCGCGTAGAACGCGACCATCTCTTCTGCCGTCTTCTCGCTCTTGTCCGACTTCTTGAAAACGTACTTCCCTTTGTCCGTGTCGAAGAACTCGCTCGATGCCGGATCGAGCGCGATCGCCACGTCTTCGCCCGGCTTGTACCCGGCCAGCGAGATCGCCTCGAGGATCACCTCAATCGCTTCGGTGTTCGACTTCAGCGACGGCGCAAATCCGCCCTCATCGCCGACGGCCGTGTTGTAGCCCCTCTTCTTCAGCACACCCTTCAGCGTGTGAAAAACTTCCACGCCCCAGCGCAGCGCATCGCTGAATCGCTCCGCGCCCACCGGCATGACCATGAACTCCTGAAAGTCCACGTTGTTGTCCGCGTGCGCCCCCCCGTTCAGGATGTTCATCATCGGCGTAGGCAGCACCGACGCATTCGCCCCACCCAGATACCGGTACAGCGGGATCTTCAGCTCGTTCGCCGAAGCGCGCGCCGCCGCCATCGAAACGGAAAGGATCGCATTCGCCCCCAGCCGGCCCTTGTTGTCCGTGCCGTCGAGGGAAATCATGGTCGCGTCCAGCAGCCGCTGGTTCGTCGCATCCATCCCCGTCAGCTCCGGCGCCAGAATCGTCTCCACGTTCTCGACCGCCTTCAGGACGCCCTTGCCGAGATAGTGGCTCTTGTCGCCGTCCCGCAGCTCCACCGCCTCATGTTCGCCGGTCGATGCGCCGCTGGGCACAATCGCCCGCCCCATCGCTCCGCTTTCCAGAACCACATCGGCTTCCACCGTCGGGTTTCCGCGTGAATCCAATACTTCCCGCGCGTGAATCGCAGCAATTTCCGTCATGTTGCTCCTTGTGATGTGGTGTTGTAAGCGATCTTTGAGTTGAGGCCGTCGATCCACGCGAATCGCTTCCCCGGTGGTCGTGCCGATGGTTTCCAGAATCGTCATGGAAGGCCTTCCGCCTTCGTTTTCACTGGGCGTTCCAACGCAAATTCTAGCAAAGCAACATCACAGTCAGCGGTGACGGCCATCACCGCAAGGTGCAGGAGCCGCTCCAATCACGCTCCCCGGCTGAACGCTGTACTCTGAACGCTGTCTCATGCTCACCCGCCGCGACCATCTCCGCCAGCTTGCTTCCGCCGCTCTCGCCGCCACCGCCCCACGCTGGCTCCCTGGACAAGCCCAGACC
>JBAVUB010000761.1:0-17094 GCA_049696575.1 Acidobacteriaceae bacterium
GTCCACGCCGCCGCCCCGTCCGTTGCGTCCGGCTTCGCATAATCCCCGCCTACCGCGACCCCGGCCTTCACCGTCTCATCCCACCAGATCACCCGCAGCGAAAATACCCCAGCCGACGCGCTCCCGCCAGCCATCGGCAACGGCTTACGCTGGAAATTCCATATGTTCAGGCAGGCCGGATCCGGAGCAGGGCTCCCGTCCCGGTCGCAGCTGCTCTCTCCCTCGTACAGATACGCCCCGTCCTTCCCGCCCGTACCGAACCACACTCGCCCATCGCCGGCCAGCAGCGCATTCACCAGTTGTCCCGATCCGATCAGCGCCGAATTGCTCGCCGCAAAAGCCGCAATGCTCAGCGAACCCGTCGTCAGTCCCGGCGATTGAATCTTCGTCCACGTCACCCCGCCATCGGCGGTTCTCAGCAACTGAAACGCGCCCTCCACCGGATCGCCCAGCACGTAGCCGTGGGCCTTATCCGCGAACACCATCGCGTCCCAAAATCCATCCTTGTCAGGATTCGTCGCCACCAGCGTCCAGTGCGAGCACCCATCCGTCGTCCGGTAGAGCCGCGACAGGTCGCCCGGCCCGCTCGACATCACCATCGCCGTATCGCTGTCCCAGGCCCACACGCCCCGAAAATCCAGCTTTTCCCCCCGGTCGGGCACCGTGCAGCTCTGCCACTCATATCCGCCGTCTTCGGTCCGCAGAACCGTTCCGTTCGTTCCGCTGGCCCACGCCACCCCGCCGCCGATCGAGTAGACCCCGCGCAGCCCCGCCGTCGTCCCGCTCTCCTGCAATACCCATGGCCCGGACTTACGATTCAACCCCTGGCCCCACGCCCACGCGCCCACAATCACCAGCACAATTGCAACCCAGCCAGCCCACTTCAGCATGCCGCCATCTTAGCCGTGCATCGCTACAGGAACATATCCCCCAACCAGGTCGCAGCAATCCCAAAAAGTCACAGGTCAAGGTTCCTTTCGTGCACCCGGCAAGTTGCGACACCCGCCGGTTCCGCACTCGCCTTTTGCTCGTCTTTGGCTCGCATTGCGCTCGTTTTTCTCTCGCCTCTCGCTCGTCTTTCGCTAATCGCTCTCCGCTCTCCTGGCCTACTCGTTCCGCAACGCGATCATCGGATCCACCTGTGCCGAACGCCGTGCCGGAACCCAGCACGCCACGAGCCCCACCCCGAACAGCACCGCCGCCACCAGCGCCGTGCTCGCATAGTCCACCGTGCCCACTCCATACAGCGTGCTGCGCATCAATCGGCCCAGCACGAACACCCCCGCCAGCCCGATCACCATCCCCGGCAGCGCCATCCGGATTCCACCCCGCACAATCAGCCCCACCACTTCGCTCTTCTGCGCCCCCAGCGCCATACGCAGCCCAATCTCATGCGTGCGTTGCGCGACCGCGAACGACATCACCCCATAGATCCCCAGCGCCGCCAGCAGCAGCGCCACCCCCGCGAATCCCGCGAACAACACCATCCCAAAACGATCGCCCGTCATCTGGTCTTCGACGACCTGCCGCATCGTCTCTGGATGAACCAGAGCCAGATTCGGATCGGCCGCCTCCACTGCCGACCGTATCCCCGCTGTCACCGCCTCCGGATCGACGCGCGAACGCACCGCCACCCCCACAAACGGCCACGGCACCTGCCACAGGCTCACGAACATCTGCGGCTGCGCCTCGCCGGACAGCCGGTCGTTATTGTGAATGTCATGAAACACCCCGACAATCTGGAAGGCCACCGCCTTGCCCAGCTGATTCTGCCCCGGCTGGGGCGCCCCGATCATCAGCCGGGTGCTCAGCGGATCCATATGTTCCAGATACCGCCGCACGAAGCTTTCGTTTACGACGATCGAAGGCGTACTGCTTAACGTGTCGCTGTCGGCAAGCAGCCGCCCGTGTACCAGCCGCACGCCAAAAGTCTGGAAAAAGCTCGGCGTCAGCGCCTGCAAGTCCGCCACCGGCGGCTTTTTGGGATCGACCGGCTGTCCCGCAATCGCGAACGGAAACGTGTCATATCCCTCCAGTGGGACCCCTGTGGTCAGCGCCGCCGCTTCCACGCCCGGCACAGCCCGCAACTTCTCCACCATGAGCTGCTCGTGAGCCACGACCTCCTGCGGCGGCGGGACCACCAGTTTGCCGCTGTGCGTTGCCGATTTTTGCCGGAGCCCGGCCGTCAGCACGCGGTCCGTCGTCACGCCCAGATCGATCCGGCTCAGGTTCCAGAAGCTGTGGAGTGCCAGCCCCGCCCCCGCCAGCAGCGTCAGCGCCAGCGCAAACTCCACCGTCACCAGCACCGCCTGCGTTCGCGTCCGGCTTCTTCCGGAAATCGCCCGCGACCCCTGCTTCAGCGTGTCGCTCAGGCTCACCCGCGCCGCCTGCAGCGCCGGCGCGCAGCCAAACAGCACCCCGCCCACCAGAGTCGCCCCCACCGCAAACCCCAGCACCGGCAAATTGATCCCCACCACCGCTTCCGCTACCTGCTTCGTCAGCGGCAGAATCGCCATCGCCAGTTTCATAATCGACCAGCCCAGCGCAACCCCGATCCCTCCGCCCAACACCGCCAGCGTCAGGCTCTCTGTCAGCAACTGCGCGAACACCTGCTTCCGCGTTGCCCCCATCGCCGAACGCAGCGCCAGTTCCTGTTGCCGCGCCGAACCGCGCGCCAGCAGCAGATTCGCCACGTTTGCGCACGCAATCAGCAGCACCAGTCCCACCGCCGCCAGCAGCAACCATAAGTTCCGCATCAGCTTCGGATCCAGCCAGTCGTTCTTCAGCTGCTCCACGCTCACTGACCACGACGCCGCATCCGCTGCTCCACCCCCGCCCCGCTCCGGTGCCAGCCGTTTGTCGATCACCGCCAGCTCCGCCTGCGCCTGCGCCAGCGTCACCCCCGGCTTCAGCCGCCCAAACACGTTGCCGTATTCGTTGCTCGGCACCCCTGGCTTCGCAAGGAACGGCACGACGAACTGCGTGCCCTCCACCTTATCCATCGGCCCCGTAGGCAATACGCCCACCACGGTGTATGGCTCGTCGTTGATCAGGATCGGCTTCCCCAGAATTTCCGGATCGGAGTTGTACCGCGTCGACCACAACCGGTGCGTCAGGATCGCAAGGTGGTCTTTTCCCGGAGTTCCCTCATCCGGCAGAAAGTCCCGTCCCATCGCCATCTGCAGACCGAAATCCTTCGTGTAAAACCCCGGAGTCGTCAGCAGTCCCGAGGTTTCGTCCTGCGAGTGATCGGCGTTCGTCAGATGCAGAGCGTTCCACGACTGAAAATCCAGCTTCTCGAACGAATGGCTCTCCGCCGCCCACGCCGCATAATCCTCGCCGCGCGTACCGTTCCGCTCCCCTTTGTAGTGGTTCCACACCACCACCAGCTGCCTCGCGTTCGGATACGGCAGCGGTGCCAGAAACGTCGCCCAGATAATGCTGAAGATCGCTACATTCGGCCCAATCCCCAGCGCCAGCGCCAGAATCGCAACCGCCGTGAATCCCTTGTTGCGGGCCAGCATCCGCAGCCCAAACCGCACATCCCGGCTCCAGTTCCCCATCGAAGCACCCCGTCCCACCAGGCATTACGCGCGACAACCCTCCGAGGTTCAACAGGTCAGTGAGGCTCTTGAGCGGACCTTCGGCTCTGCGCGAGTTCAGGATGAAGTGCAAGTCGGCTGCCGCAATTGGGCGGCGAGAAGGGATTGATTTGGACTGGCTTACGGCGTCTCCAGGACAGGCCACGCCCCTCAGGCTGTCCGAATCTGGCTCGCTGCGTTCGCCACCGGACACTTCTCGCCCTCTAATCAAATGCCCACGCTACCGGCTACCGGCTACTGGCTGTTCTTACACCGGCGGCTCCCCCTCCACCACATGCACCCCTGCGGGCGGCACAAACACAAACGCCGCGTTCGGTGCCGGCACATTCCCCGCCTCTCCGCTGAATTCGAACTGGTTCGTCACCCCATCCGTCTCCTCAATCGTCATCGACCGGATCGTCCCATCCGCTCCTGCCGTAATCTTCAGCGCGCTCACCCGCTGCTCCAGCCCCTTCGGCACACCCGAGAGCACAATATTTCCGCTCCCATCCGGAGTCGCCGTCAGTCCCGTCAGCTCCTTCTCCAGCTCCGTGTGCCCCAGCAGAAACCGCAGCGGCGAGCGCAGGTCATCCAGCTTCTTCTCGTCCACCTTCTGCGCCTCGCTCTCCCCCGGCGAGTAGAAATACCCGTCCTTCCCATCCAGCACAAACAGCTTCCCGTCCGGATCGGTGTACGTCCACCGCATCCTGCCCGGCTTCTTCAGCAACAACACCCCCGACTCTTTGCGGGTCATCCCCAGGCCCGTGTACGTCTGCACAAAGTGAACCTCCAGCGAATGCAGCGCGTTGTAGTGGCGATCGACCTTCGCCGCGATCACCGCCGCACTCGTGGCCACACCAGCCGCCGTTTGGGCGCCCAACTCACTCGACGCTCCAGGCGCAAATGCGGCCGCCAGCAACCCTCCGCACAACAGCAAAAACCGCCAGCGAGAGTACCCACGCTGGCGGCTCATCATTTCACTTTTTCGGTTCAATCCCTCGTCGGCCTTCCCGCGTCTACCGCAATCCGCTATCCGCTATCCGCTATCCGCTATCCGCTATCCGCTATCCGCTATCCGCTATCCGCTTCTTAAGCTACCGGCTACCGGCTACAGGCTGCCTTACTGAATCGCCACCGTGCAGTTGGTCCCGCCCGACGGATCCGCCTTGATCTCCCCGCTCATGTCCAGGCAGAACCCGCTGTGCCCCGTCTTCCCAATCGACTGCGGCACCGCCGTCACTTCATAGCTGACGAAATCGTCCTGCTGGGTGCTGCCCGGGGCCTTCTGACAATTCACGATGCTGAAGCTGTACCCCGCCTTGTTGCCGCCTGCCAGATCCGATTGCAGCAACTGCGCCGACTGCGGAGTCGGTGCGCCCGCCGACGCGTTCCCGCCCAGCGCCGACAGCGAGCACGCATACCCGTTCGCCGGGAAGTTCGTCGCGTACTGGTTCTCCGCGATCTGGATCGCGCGCAGCGACTGTTTGGCCGACGTCTCGTTCGCCGTCGCCTTCAGGTTCAGCATGTTCGGAATCGCGATCAGCATCAGGATCAGCATGATCGAAATCACGATCAGCAGTTCCATCAGCGTGAAACCCGCGTCCCGCTGCCGCGAACGCCTCGATGCAGCACCATGCTCGGTCAAAAACTTCGGAGCCTTCATAGCCAATCTTCTTTCGGGATTCAGAGCGCCCTCACGATCGCAAATCGCCCGGCGTACATGTTCCGAAACCGCTTTAATCGTACCGCAAAACCCATGGTCGGATCAGCCTTACCCCGCGGCGCCCGCGCAAACCGGTGTCTCGAACCAGCCTTCCCAATGCCCGCAATCGTACTGGACGCGCGCCGCGCTCCCTGCGCTCATCCGCGACGCCGGCCTTGGCTTTAGCGCACGTCGCTCGCCTTCCAGCCTCGCATTTGGCTCGCATTTCGCTTAACGTCGCTAAACGCTCCTTGCTAAACGCTTCTCGCCAACCGTCTTTCGCTCGCATCTCGCTCGCCTTTGCTCCCAACAATCCCCCGGTTTTATCATGGGAGCTACGATGTCGTTCCCGATCCGCGTCTGCGTCGTCTGCAATGAAGAGTTTGAATTGAAGCCTGGCAAGCCCGGCTTCGCCAACCGTTGTCCGGCCTGCAGCGAGCCCGATGCCGAAGGCCCTGCCACGAAAGGCCCCGCCGGCTTTCAGAACGACCGCGAAGCCAACGCCGCCCGCCGCAACGCGATGCGCGACCTCCTCTACCGCAAAGACACCTGAGATTTCTACGAGGAGGCCTCGGTTACACCACAGAATTTGCTAACCCATAAAACCAAGATAGGGGTTGGAGCCGAAGTTAGCAAAGTTGGGGAAGACCTGGCGAATCTGGCCGTCGGAGAGGCCGAACCAGCGCGCCAGGGTTCCGGCGTACTGGTCGACAGCGGTGGTGGGAATGAGGCGCCCGGCGCCGACGTCGTTGGCCTGGTCCGCACCGACGACTGGGTACTGGCCGTACATATCGTGTCCCTGGACCGCGCCGCCCATGACGAAGTGGTGACTGCCCCAGCCGTGGTCGGTGCCGTCGCTGTTGCAGGTGAGCGTGCGGCCGAAGTCGGAGGCGGTAAAGGTGGTGACCTGGTTGCCGAGGCCGGAGGACTGCATAAGTCCATCGAAGTACTCGAGTGCCTGGCCGAGCTGGGTGAGGAGCTTGGCGTGGGTTGCGGCCTGGCCGTCGTGAGTATCGAAGCTGCCGAGCTGGACATAGAAGATTTGCCGGTTGACGCCGAGACTGGTGCGACCGCCGATGATGCGCGCAACGGTCTGGAGCGAGGCCGCGAGTGGGTTATCGACGAGCATGTTGGTGACCGGGTCGAGATACTGCGGCGGGTTAGGAACGCCGGTGGGACCGGCCGCGAGCATGGAGGAGGCAAGCAGCGCCTGCGCCTGGATGGAGCGATTGACGACGACCTCGTATTCCTTGGCGAAGAGGTTAGTCTCGTCGGCGGTGAGGATGGAGGAAAGTGCCGTGGATCCCGCCTGCGAACCGAAGAGAGGCTGAGATAGTCCTGAGATAGGAATAGGACCCGCCGGAGTTACATTCAGCTGGAAGGATGTTTGACCGGAGAGGAAGAGGGCGATGCCGGCGGTGGAGATACAGGTGAACATGGAGTTGGCGTTCATGTTCATGCTCTCGATGAGGTCGGCAACCGCTCCGCCCCATCCGACGTGCTCGGCGCTGCCGCCGTTGGAGGCGATGGCCTGCCACGCAGCGGTCTGATCGAAGTGGGAAAACAGAGAAGCAGGCAGGGGAACGGAGTTGGCATTGACCTGCGCTTTGGTTGCCGGCGCGATAAGGGTTCCGGTGTTGGCGACGATGGCGGCGCGGCCGGCGTTGAAGAGGTTCTGTACGCCCGTGAGGTACGGGTTGAGGGCGAAGGTACGTCCGCTCTGCGAAGTATTCGGAGTGATGGGCAACAGGCTGGCGAGCGGGTAAGCGAGTCCGGGAGCGCCGGAGCGCGCCTGCGTGAACGCGTTGTAGGAGTCGGAGTCGGTGGCGATGACGGTGCCGTGGCCGTCGTTGCCGCCCTGCAAAAAGACGCAGACCAGAGCGCGATAGTCCGAAGCGCCGGTTCCCTGAGCCATGGCGGCGAGGGAGTTGAGCCCGAGAATAAAGGGGCTGGCGTAGAGGCCCGACATAGAAGCCAGCGATGCGGTGCGGAGAAACTGGCGGCGGGACTGCTCGAATTTGTTGGTGCACTTACACATGATGAGGGCTCCTAGAACTGCGCAGCGAATTCTGGCGATGCCATAGTTAGGTAAATCGCAGTTTGCACGCGGGCGGTCAGCGCCGCGTTGATGGCGTTCTGATCGCCGGATGGAATGGCGATCGCGTTGACGGCGCTGAGAATCTCCGTTTGCAGGTTGCCGTCCATCTCGCCGGCCATCAGCAGCAGATTGATGCGGTCGAGTAGCTGATCGGGAGTCGAGGCCAGGGCCAATTCGGTTCCGTAGCTGGAGAAGATGTCGGGACCGTTTTTAGCGCCGCTGCCAATGGCGTCCTGAAGGTAGTTGAGATAACCGACGACGGTGGAGACGTTGGTCATCTGCATCTCGGGCGCGACGAGTCCGGCAGCTTCTATGCTGGTGCCGGGAGGTACATAGCCGGGAGCAAACCAGTTGAACACGGTGGGCGAACGGAGGGTCATCTGACCGAGTCCCCAGATGGGGTCTTCGGTGCTGCCGTTGTCGTAGGCGCCGGTGCGGGACTGGGCGGTGAAGGCGCGGGCCCATTCCGTATAGCGGAGGAGCGCTTCGCGGACCTTGCCGTACTGGGGATTGGCAAAGTCGGTGGAGGAGTCCCGGGCCTCGGGGTCGAGAAGGATGGCCGTAACGACAGCCTGCATGTTGCCGCGGACGCCGGTGCCGTCATTTTCGAAGACGGAAGCAACGCGGCTGATATAGGCGGGGCTGGGATTACTCGTGACTAAGTGCTGGATAAGTTGCTTGCAGAAGAAGGGCGGCAGGTTGGGGTGGTTGAACAGGGTGTCGAGAGCGGTTTTGAGGTCGCCGGCTGGGTCGGGGCTGCCCGACGCGGGGATGGTGACGCCCAAAAAGTCTTTCTCTATCGTCGAATGATGGCTCGGGTAGGTCTGCATGGGGAGAATGTCTTCGCCGAAGCCGGAGCCGACGTAGAGGCAGCAGTTGGACCAGACGGTGTCAGAGTTATTGCCAGGATCACCCCAGCTGAAACCAGTGAAGACCGCGGCTAATCCCATGACGTCGTTATTAGAGTAAGTCGGGATGGGATTGCCGGAGGCGTCGAGCTTTTGCGTTCCGTCGTTGTTGAGCTGGTAAAGGCCGATGGTGAAAAGCTGCATGATCTCGCGGGCGTAGTTCTCGTCGGGGTCAGTGGTGGCGTTCCCCTTGTCGTTGCCCAGCATGGATAGAAACTGACCCATCATGGGATTGAGCGTCACGTCGTTGAGTAGAGTCCGAAAGTTACCGAAGGCGTCATTGCCGAGTAAGTCGTAATAGCCTTGTTCGCCGCGAGGCATGTTTTCCACCGCAGAGTTATTCGAGGAGACAACCATGATTTCGTGGAGCGCGTACTTCATCCGCTGGCGAAGCTGATCGGGAGCGGCCAGGGCTTGCTGCCAGAAGGCATCCTGGACATAGCTCTCGCCGGAGGAGTTCTGCTCGAAGAGCGCCGCGTTGCACTTGAGGTCGCCTGAGGCGCAGGGGGGATTGTTGATGATGAGGGCCTGCTCGACGGCGGGTTCCTGCGGCGTGGGCGGAAGGCCGAACTGCTGGTTGAGCCACGACTGGTAGCCGTTCATGGAGACGTTATGAATATCGGCGTCGGTTGCGCCGAAGGTCGCCTGCTCGAGGAAGCGTGCGGCGTCGGTGGGGTTGACCACGGGGGTGGGCGGAGTGCCGTTCACCAGCGCGATGAGATCGGCAGAGGTTGCGGGACCGGGAGCGGGGTTCAGAACCTGCAGATCGAGGTTGCCGGCTTCGATTGGGTTCACAGTCGCGGTGAGCTGGCCAGCGTTGTTGAAGGTGGTCGGAACCGGAGAGCCGTTCTGGAGGACCTGTGCGCCGGAGATGAATTTCTGACCCTGCACAACGACGGTTGCGGGGCCTACGTTGAACGACATGGGATTGGCTGCGGTGAGAATCGGGATCGGGTTCAGGACAGAGACGTTTTGGTTGATCGAGACTTTCGGATTGTCGACGCTGGTGACGGTGAGGGAGACGATGTTACTGGGGGTGGGCACCACGGCTGGGGCGGTGTAGGTGATAGAGCCATCGGGATTGGAGACCGCGGTGCCGACCAGCGCATTGCCTCCGGCGACGCCGTTCACCTGCAGGGTGATGCCGGTGTTGGCGGTTCCGGTGACGGTGAGGGCGAGGCTAATCGAATTGGTGACGCGGACATCCGTATTTTGACCAGGCTGGACAGTGAGGACGACCTGGCCGGGACCAACGGGGACAGTCAGGTTGTTGGAATTCGCCGACCCGGGGTTGGGATTATTGACCAGCAGAGGATAGTTGCCGGGAGTAGGCGCGGGGACAGCCGCGGCGAGCTCCGTGCTGGAGACGAATGTGGTGGCGACGGCTGCGCCGTTCCAGAAAACCTGCGCGCCATAGACGAATGCGGAGCCGTTCACGGCGATGGTTGGATTGCCTTCAGTGATGTTCGTCGGCGCCACGTTGCTGAGGATGGGGATAGGATTCAGGATGGACAGGGTCAGGGTTCCTGGCGGGTAGCCCGGCTGCCCGTTCGCAGTTGCGGTGACGGTGACCGTGTTGGGGCTGGGAACGATGGCCGGCGCGGTGTAGAGGCCGTTGAAAGTGATGGTTCCGACTTCCGAGTTACCACCCTGGATGCCGTTGACAAAGTAAGTGAGCGGGACCGCAGTAACTTCGGCCCGGCTCTGGATTTGCAGCTGCTGATTGACGCGGAGCGAGGCGGCGGACGCTGAGATGGCCGTAAGGTTGCCCAGGGGGGCTTCAATAGAACCGCAACCAGTGGCCAACCAAACCGCAGCAATCAGGGATGCGAAAGCCAGCGCAAGATGGCAGGCTGGCAGACGTGCGAATCGTACCTGCATGGATCCTCCGGGGGCGAGGTATTCCAACTTTTTGCCAGATGAGCGTGGCGAATGAAGTGTCCGCACAGCGTACCATCGGGGATTCCCCTTTTGTGTGAGTTTTGCATGTGGATACCTACCACTAAAGTGGGGTGTTTTGGTTACCGGGGAGGCATGTAGCATTTCTGATTTTTTTTTCCGGCGCGACGGACATAGATTCAGTTACTGCTGTCAGCGTCGGGGGCGCCAGACAGCGAACTCACCAGCCACCAGCCACGAGTTGCTCCCCGGCTCCGGCAAATCCAAAATCGCGAGATACTCATCACTGCTGCCGTCCGCGCCTTTCATGAAGCCCCCGTGCGATGAAGCCGTAATTCAATCCGACGACGCCGTAACTCCCTGTGCCGCGCGGTCGCGAACCTGGATCCTCGCCGCGACCATCCTCGGTTCCAGCATGGCCTTCATTGACGGTACCGTCGTCAACGTCGCCCTGCCCGCCCTCCAGGCCAGCCTTCATGCAACCGTTGTCGATGTGCAATGGGTCATCGAGTCCTATGGACTCCTGCTGGCCGCCTTGATTCTTGTCGGCGGCTCACTCGGCGACCTGTTTGGACGTCGCCGGGTTTTCCTCCTGGGTGTAGCGATCTTCGCTCTGGCCTCCGCCGGCTGCGGAATGGCCTCCAGCATCCATCAACTGCTCATCGCAAGGAGCATCCAGGGAATCGGGGCAGCGCTCCTCGTCCCCGGCAGCCTCGCAATTATCAGTGTTTCGTTCGACGAAAAGAGTCGCGGTAAGGCCATCGGCACCTGGTCCGGCTTTACCGCGATTATGACCGCCCTGGGGCCGGTCCTTGGCGGCTGGCTCATTCAACATGGTTCCTGGCGCTGGGTGTTTTTCATCAACGTTCCTCTCGCCGCGGTAGTCATCCTCATTTCGCTTCGCCATCTACGCGAAAGTCGTAGTGCCGCGCAAACTCGCCTCGATTGGCCCGGAGCCCTGCTCGTCACCGCCGGCCTCGGCGCACTGGTCAACGGATTCATCGCATCGGAGAACTCGGGATGGGCCCATCCTCTGGTGCTCATCAGCCTGTTCGCGGGCTGCGCCTGTCTCATCGGGTTCCTGTTCGTCGAAAGCGCTGCCAAATCGCCGATGGTTCCCCTCACCCTTTTCCGCTCTTCCAGTTTCACCGGCGCAAACCTCCTTACCCTTTTCCTCTACGCCGCGATCGGAATCTTCTTCTTCCTCTTTCCCCTCGACCTGATCCAGGTTCAGAAATATTCACCGACGGCCGCCGGCGCCGCCATGCTTCCTCTGATCCTCCTCATCTTTTTGCTCTCTCGCTGGTCCGGCGGTCTCGTCGCGCGCTACGGCCCGCGGCTTCCGCTGATCGTTGGCCCACTCGTCGCCGCGTTAGGATTTGTTCTCTTCGCGGTCCCCTTGCCAGGCAGCAGTTACTGGAGTTTGTTCTTCCCCGCAGTTATTGTTCTCGGCCTCGGTATGGCGATTACCGTTGCTCCCCTCACTACCGTCGTCATGAATGCGGTAGAGCAGGATCGAGTCGGAACCGCCTCCGGCATCAACAATGCCGTCGCCCGCGTCTCCACCGTTCTCGCCATCGCTGTCCTCGGAGTCGTGATGGTGAAGGCTTTTGGATCGCACCTGAATCAGAGCCTGGTTCACCTGTCGCTGCCCAATCAGGTTCTGGCAGAACTTCGGGCGAACGAGATCAAACTAGCCGGCCTCCAGGCCCCAGCGGGACTGGATCCCGACACACGAGCCGCCGTCACACAATCCATAGCCGCAGCCTTTGTATTTGGATTCCGCATCGTCAACTGGATTTGCGCTGCCCTGTCCCTGGCAAGCTCTGCGGTCGCATGGCTCCTGATCCCCAAAAAACGAAGCCAGCCCTTCGCGCAAAAGTAAAATGGCCCTCCAACTCGGAAGGCCATTTCTGCTTTTTCGCTACAGGCTACAGGCTACCGGCTGCCTCTATATATCCAGATTCTTCACATCCAGCGCATTATCTTCGATGAACTTACGACGCGCTTCCACATCCTCGCCCATCAGCGTGGTGAAGATCGTCTCCGTCTCCGCAATGTCCTCGAGCTTCACCTGCAGCAGCGTCCGCCGCTCTGGATCCATCGTCGTCTCCCATAGCTGCGTCGCCGTCATCTCGCCCAGGCCTTTGTAGCGCTGCACCTGGTATTCGCGTCGCCCCTGCTCGATCACGTACTCGAACAGCTCCCGTGGCGTCTGCTTCTCCACCGGCTCGAGATTCGCCTTCCCCGTCCGCTTCGGAGCCGGCTTGCCCGCCTCCGCCTCGCCGGTCGTCTCGCCTTCCGTCTCCTCCGCGTCCGGAGTCCCAACCACCCCGACCGCCACCGCCTTCGCCGCATACTCCACCACAAACGGCGGCTCCAGCAGATCCCGAATCTGCCCGTGCTTCGACATCATCTGCCGATACTCCGGCGTCGACGCCAGCAGCCAGTCAATCCGCCGCTCCGCCCCCTGCGCGTCCACGAAGCACAACGACCACGTCCGATGCTCCTCGTCCTGCACCGGCTTCTGCAGCCCCTTGAACTGATACTTCTTCTCGATCTTCTCCAGCTCCTTGTGCAGCCCCTGCAGCTTCGTCACGCTCTCGAAATCCACCCGCTTCGTCAGCTCCGCGTGCGCCAGCATATTCGTCACTTCCTCATTGCGCAGCCGCGTGTTCACCTTATCGAAGAACCCCAGATACTCATTCAGCTGCGTCATGAACTTCGTCAGCGCCGCGCCTTCCAGCCTGGCTGCGCCCTCGCCGTAGCGGATCACCATCCCCTCGGCCGCCCGCTTCACCATCACCCGCACGAAGTCGCGATCGTCCTTGATGTACTGCTCAAACCGCCCCTTCTTAATCTTGTACAGCGGCGGCTGCGCGATATACACATTGCTCCGCTTGATCAGCTCCTGCATGTGCCGGAAGAAAAATGTCAGCAGCAGCGTCCGGATATGCGACCCGTCCACGTCCGCGTCCGTCATCAAAATCACCTTCCCGTAGCGCAGCTTCGTCGCGTCGAAATCGTCCTTCCCGATGCCCGTTCCCAGCGCCGTAATCATGGCGCGGATTTCCTCGTGCCCCAGCATCTTGTCGTAGCGCGCCTTCTCCACGTTCAGAATCTTGCCCTTCAGCGGCAGAATCGCCTGGAACTTCCGGTCCCGCCCCTGCTTCGCCGTCCCGCCCGCCGACTCGCCCTCCACCAGGTACAGCTCACACCGCCCCGGATCCCGCTCCGAACAGTCCGCCAACTTCCCCGGCAACCCGCCGCCATCCAGCGCGCCTTTTCTCCGTGTCAGATCCCGCGCCTTCCGCGCCGCTTCCCGCGCCCGCGCCGCCTCAATCGCCTTATTGATAATCTTCCGCGCCACCGGCGGATTCTGCTCCAGATACCCGCCCAGCCGCTCGTTCACCAGCGCCTGCACCGTCCCTGCGATGTCCGAATTCAGCTTGCCCTTCGTCTGCCCTTCAAACTGCGGCTGCGGCAGCTTCACGCTGATCACCGCCACCAGCCCTTCACGCACGTCATCGCCGGTCAGGTTCTCCTTCACGTCCTTGAAAAGCCCCAGCGACTGCCCCACCGCATTCACCGTCCGCGTCAGCGCCGTCCGGAACCCCGACAGATGCGTCCCGCCATCCACCGTATTAATGTTGTTCGCGAAGCAGAACACCGTCTCCGAATACCCATCGTTGTACTGCAGCGCGATCTCCATATCCACCCCATCGCGCAGCCCCTCCATCACAATCGGCTTGTCATGCAGCACGCTTTTCCCGCGGTTCAGGTGCTTGATGAACTCCGCAATCCCGCCCGCATACTTAAATTCCGCCCGCTTCGCCTCGCCCGTCTTCGGATCCATCGTCCGCTCGTCGGTCAGCGTGATCGTCAGCCCCTTGTTCAGGAAGGCCAGCTCCCGCAGCCGCTGCGCCAGCGTGTCGTAGTTGTATTCCGTCGTCGCAAAAATCGTCCTGTCCGGCAAAAAGTGGACCTTCGTCCCCCGCCGCTTCGACGTCCCCGTCTGCCGCAGCTTCGACGTCGGCGCGCCCTTCGCATAACTCTGCTCGTAGGTGTAGCTCTGATCGCCCGGCTTTTCCGGCCGCCAGATTTCCACCTCTAACTCCTCGGCCAGCGCATTCACCACGCTCACGCCCACCCCGTGCAGCCCGCCGCTCACCTTGTACGTCGACGTGTCGAACTTACCCCCCGCATGCAGCTTCGTCAGCACCACCTGCACCGCGGCCATCTTCTCCCCGGTGTCCAGCGTCATCTCGTCCACTGGAATCCCGCGCCCGTCGTCCACCACCGTGATCGAGTTATCGTCGTGAATCGTCACCTCGATCCGCGTCGCGTACCCCGCCAGCGCCTCGTCCACCGAGTTGTCCACCACCTCGTACACCAGATGGTGCAGCCCCATCTCGCCCGTCGACCCGATATACATCGCCGGCCGCAGCCGCACCGCCTCAAGGCCCTCCAGCACCTTGATGTTCTCGCCCGTGTACGAGCCGTTCCCGCCGTCCGACCCCGCACCGCCGCCCTTGCCGCCAGCCGGGTTCTTCGCCGCCTTCACGTCTGTCGGAACCGCATCCTGCATCGGTGTCACTTCTTTGGCTGCCATGAAACTCCAGACTTCCTGGCTGAGTTACGGATTAAATTTGCGGACGAGAAAAATCTCGCCGAAAAGTACAGCCGTCATCCTGAGCGAAGCGCCGCCACAAAACCTTCGAGCGAGCGATCCGCTGCTCGGCGCGCAGTCGAAGAACCCCCCGAAGGGGAATCGGTCGCAAAGCGGCCGAAAAAAATCTATGCCGGAAAACCGTTCGTACTTCCGTTTGCTGAGCCCGCTTTTGTATCAGGGCACGACTTCTAGCCTGCCCTGAGCGAAGGCGCGCATCGCGCGCCGAAGTCGAATGGGTGCCGTTCATGCCCGAAAAAAGTTCCGGGCTTTAGCCCCCGAGTACCAAGTCGAATGCAGCAAAACCTCATCCGCCTTCCCCCCCAATCGATCCGCTTTTCAACTCGCATCCGTGCCGTTTTCCAGGACAAATTCACCCTCAAAATCCCCTGAAAATTGAGCCCTTTACAGATCGCCGCTACACCCTCATTTTACCACGCAAACCCACTCCCCCGCCCGCCCCAAAACCTGTGCAAAATCAGTGCGAAGCGACCAAAAGAACACCCCGGTCTCAGAGTGCCGCCCAACGGGGAAAAATGGTCATTGAAAAATAACTGTCATCCTGAGCGGAGCGCCGCCACAGAACTTTCCAGCGATGCAACACGCCAACCGGCGCGCAGTCGAATGGACCCCCCGACCAGAGGGAGGGGAAGGTCGCGCAGCGGCCGACCAAAATCTCAAGCGCGGAAGCCGTTCGGTTTTTCTCTCGCAGAGCGAAGCGGAGGTGCGCGTCGAAACGGGGTCCCAACCCGCGCACGGAAAACTTCGGAAAAGAAAAATCCGATCCCCGTTGCCCCTTTTTCCCGCTCCCTGCGCACTCCCCAGTGAAGGCGGTCATCCAGACCGCTACCCAAAAGGAGAACCGCCATGAAATCCAGCCTCCGTACCTTCGTCCTGGCCGCCATCGCCGCCGTCACCATCGCCGCCGCCACCCACAGCGCCTCCGCACAGGCCTTTGCGGCAACCGCCACCACCACCAATAAAACATTAGGGGCAAATAGCCGCGGAACCATCATGGCGCTGATTCTGCCCAACGCCGGAACCTATTCGCTGGTGGGACAGCAAGGCCTGTCTGTTGCTGCCAACCCAGCAGGAATAACCGTCGCACTTTGCTACACCACGAATCAGGCGGGCGGTACCACCCCGCTGACCTACGGGCCGTATTCCATGGTCACCATTCCGCCCGCCGGTGGATATGTCACGGTTCCGCTCAACGGGTGGTACACCACCACCGCACCCACGGAAATCTGGGTGGAGTGTATGTACTGGGGAGGTGGCGCGGTTTCTACGGAGTTGGGCACGATCACGGGGACCCAGGTGCATTAACTCTGTCGCAGTCGGTCCTGAGGGGTGGCTCCAGACGGCGCCACCCCTCAGCCTCGTTCCAAAACCAAGTCCCCGCCTTCCCAGCCCCCGCCGAAAACTCCGCAAAAAAATCTCGATCCCAGTTGCCCCTTTTTCCCGCCCACCACGCACTCATCAGTGAAGGCGGTCATCAAGGCCGCCATCCAAAAGGAGAACCGCCATGAAATCCAGCATCCGCAACTTCGCCCTCGCCACTTCCCTCGTCGCCATCACCCTGTCCGGTATGCCGAGGAACGCAGCAGCTCTGATGCGCGCGTCTGGGGACAAGCCAGTGAAATACATGTCCACCTCAACCGTGGCGTCCTCCTCGTCCGCCGACACGATCATGAGGATCGTTGCCCTGGCAGCGGACAATTTTCTCTGGTTCCCCGTGCGGTAGGCCCACGCACCCAGGCCCCCAACCGCGCAGCTCGGAAAACCGCCAACGGAGCGGCGCCCCGCGTTCAGGTCTGTCATCCTGAGCGCAGCGCCGCCCCAGACCTTTTCAGCGATGCGACCCATTTCCCGGCGCGCAGTCGAAGGATCTGCGGTTGCTTTTGCCCCATCGTGATGGCGCTCGGTTATCCTTCGCCCTATCGCGCCGAGTTTGCTCTTAGCCTGTCATCCTGAGCGAAGCGCCGCCAGGCGCGTAGTCGAAGGACCTAGCGTTTCCCACCACGGCAAAGAATCGCAGCGCCCATGTCGTCGCCGCCATGCTTGACGACCTTCCACGGCGGTGAAAAATTGGTATGCCGGAGAGCACCCGGAGGGCGCATGGCGAACTACTTCGACTACAGCACACCAGAGTGGGAGAGAGGCAAGGCCGAAATGAAGGGGATCCTTCAGAAGGTCGCCGCGCGGCGAGGCATGATCGCTTACAGTGAGCTCTCGAA
>JBAVUB010000762.1:0-2943 GCA_049696575.1 Acidobacteriaceae bacterium
ACCATTGCGCATAGACGATGTGCGGATGGGCGGGGATTCCGGTGACGGCAATTTCTTTGCCGGAGGGGAGCGCTTTGAACCTGAGCGCGACGATGTAGGGCAGGCGGCTGGGCCCGTTGGTGCGCGGGTTGAAGCGGAGGCCGGCAAGGCGGAGCTCGGGCTGGGCCAGGTCGGCGATGGTGAGCAGGCCGCCGGGTTGTTCGATCAGCAGCGTGCGCGGACCGCTCTTCACCTCAGGGGAAACCTGCACCAGTGGAGTGGGCGGGGCCTCCAGCAGATCGGCAATGGCCTTCGGCGGTTGCTGATAGGTGATGCTGCTTTGTCCCAGCGCGGCGGCGGCGAGCACGCACGCGGAAAAAGGAAGCAGAGGGCGCAGGTTCACAGGTGGGTCCTTTCAGGTGGGGCGATCGAAGCTGAGGAGCGACGGGGCGATTGTAGCAATGGGCACGCAGGGGCGCGCGGAATTCCGGCCAGGATTTTTCAGGGATCGGGAGCTCTCACCGCGTTGGGCGGCGGGTCAAACCGCTGGAACTGGTGCTGCGTGCTGTTCGTCTATGCGTGCGTGCTTTTCCTCTTCGAGGATGTCGAGGGTATAGCGATGGTGGTGCTTCATGCTGACGGCGCCGAGGATAGTGCGGATGGAGCGCGCGGTGCGGCCCTGTTTGCCGATGACCTTGCCTACGTCGGTGGGCGCGACGTGGAGACGGAGAGCAGTGCTCTCATCCTTCTCTACTTCTTCGACCTTCACGTCCGCGGGAATATCCACGAGAGCGCGGGCAATTTGGGTCACCAGGTCGCGCATGTCGTCGGGTCTTTGCGCAGATAGCATGATGCACCTGGGGTGTTACGGAAATAGGCTCAGCTGCCGTGTCAGTTATGGACGAAGTTACGCCCGGCCGTAACGGAAGGATGTGATGGGGATCACAGATCAGAGCGAACTGCCTCAAAGCAGGGCGTTTCTTTGAGCAGGTGGTCAGACCAGGAGGCCGACTCTTTCGCGGGTGGCGCGCGGCGCAGAGACGGCTTCCATGAACTGCGGAGCGGGCATGGGCCGCCCTAAGAGGAAGCCCTGCAGCGAGGTGCATCCCAGGCGGGTGAGGAATTCCTGCTGTTCGCGGGTCTCCACGCCCTCGGCCACGATCTTGAGGTTGAGGGCACAGCCCAGGGCCACGATCGCGGTAATGATGGCCGCGTCTTCAGTGTCGTGCATCAGGTCACGCACAAATCCGCGATCGATTTTCAGTTCGCTGGCCGGCAGCCGCTTGAGATAGAGCAGGCTGGAATATCCGGTGCCGAAATCGTCGATGGAGATACGCACGCCCATATGGTGCAGCTGGTCGAGAATCACGAGGCTGGTATCCGCATTGCGCATGGCGGTGGATTCAGTGATTTCGAGGGTGAGATAGCGCGGTTCGAGAGAGTGCCGCGCGAGGACTCCGCGCACCATATCGATGAGGCCGGGGTGATTGAACTGGAGGGCGGACAGATTGACGGAGATGGTCCAGTCGGTGTGTCCGGCGTCGCGCCACGCGCTCATCTGGCGGCAGGCTTCGTTGAGGACCCACTCGCCGATCTGGAAGATGAGCCCGGTTTTCTCGGCGAGGGGGATGAAATCGCCGGGGGGAACGAGACCGCGGGTGGGGTGGTTCCAGCGAACGAGGGCTTCGGCTCCGATCATGGCGCCACCGACTGCGCTGAACTTGGGCTGGTAATGAAGCACCAGCTCGTGGCGTTCCTGGGCCTGGCGGAGATCGTGCAAAAGCTGCAGTTGGGTTTGCGCGTCGTCACTCATGGACGACTCGAAGAAGACGTAGCCGTTATGCCCTAGTTCCATGGCGTGACTCATAGCGGCGTCGGCATTGCGGAGGAGGTCTCCCTGCTGCTGTTCGCGGCCGTCGAACATGGCGATGCCGATGCTGAGGGAGACGCGCAGCTGGCGGTCGTCGATGACGACGGGTTCGCGGACTGCGGTCAGGAGCTTTTCGGCGAGACTGACAGCGTCGCCTGCCTCGCCGACGTCGGCGAGGACGACGAATTCGTCGCCACCCAGTCGAGCGAGCGTGTCGCGGGTGCGAATGGAGGTGCGCAGGCGGCGAGCCACCTCCACCAGCAGCGCGTCGCCGACGCGATGGCCCCAGGCGTCGTTGATCTGGCGGAACCCGTCCACATCCATGCAGAGGACGGAAAAGCGGCTCTTCTCGCGGCGCGCATTCTGGATTTCCTGCTCCAGACGGTCGTTGAGCAGAGCCCGATTGGGCAGTTTGGTGAGGCCGTCGTGAAGGGCGACGAACTGCAACTCCTGTTTGGCGTCGGCGAGGCAGGAGGCCAGCACGGCGGTGCGTTGTTCGAGGCGGAGATCGAGAATCGACGTGATGAGGGCGATGGAGAGCACGGAGCCGGCGAAGACGATGATGAGGAGGGCCAGCCATCCGGTGGTCACTCCGGTCTCGGCCATGGCGCAGCGGCTGTTGGCGGGGAAACGGGCAGCGGCCATTCCGGTGTAATGCATGCCGGCGATGGCGATGCCCATGACCACGGCGGCGGCAGCGCGCAGGCGGCGCACACCGGAAGCGCGATTGCGCAGGTGGAAGGCGATCCAGAGGGCGGCGCCGGAAGCGACCACGGCGATGACCACCGACAGGATGAACAGGGGCGGGTTATAGCGGATGGGCGGCGACATGCGCATGGCCGCCATGCCGGTGTAGTGCATGGAGCAAACGCCTGCTCCCATGATGAGAGCGCTGGCGGTGAGGCGGCGCCAGGAGAGGTGGCTTTGGCAGACGATCCAGAGCGCGAACAGCGAGGACGCAATCGCGATCAGCAGGGAAAGGAGGGTGATGGAGGGGTCATAGCCCATAGCAACGGGCAGGCTGAAGGCCAGCATGCCGAGAAAGTGCATGGACCAGATGCCGACGCCCATGGCAACGGAACCACCGACGAGCC
>JBAVUB010000763.1:0-7537 GCA_049696575.1 Acidobacteriaceae bacterium
AACCACAGCGCCCACAGCAACACGGGCGTTCTGCGTCGCCCCGGCGATCCCCACCCGAGCGGCGCGCCCAGCCGTTCCAGTACACGCACCACTACCATTGCCAGCAGCGAAAGCGCGGCAAGATCCACGGCCAGCGCCCACGCCACGGTTCTCAGCGGCAGCAGCCTGTGATATTGATCGATATGCGTCTGGGAAAGTTCAGTCCACAGAAGTCCCGGCGCCAGCAGGATCGCCGCGCCCGCACCCTCCAGCCAGCTGCGCGCCCACGAACCGCGCCCTGCACTCCTTGAACGCGCCGGCACCCGCCCTTACCTGGCCTGCAAGAGAAACAGGACCCGGCCATTCGGCAACGCATCGCGCAACACGACCGTGAAGTGGCTCTCTACCGCGTTCAGAAACGCGGCCTCGTCCAGATGCCCGTACAGCTCGCCGCGCCCGCGCAGCAGATCCACAAACCGCGGATCGCTCGCAGGCACCCACTCCACAATCGCCCAGCTCGTGGTCAGCTCGCGCAGCAGCCCGGCAATCTCCCGCATCGGAATCTGCTCCGACAGCAGCAGGTGATGAATGAACCCCAGCATCATCACGCAGTCGAAGCGTCCCCGCGACCGGTCCAGCAGCGCCAGGTTCTCCGCATTGCGCCATCCCGCCGCTGGTGTGGGCCGCGCCGGATTCGCAATCAGTGGCGCGATGTCCAGGTCCCGCCGCCTTGCTTCGCGCCAGTTCTCCTCTGTCGCCTGCAGATCGGTATCCCAGGCCACAACGTTTGCGCCGCACTCCGCCGCGATGCGCGAATACACCCCGCTGTTCGCGCCCAGGTCGAGGACATGCTTTGGCTGCGCAGCCGCCAGGGCCTCCCGCACAAACCGCCGCTTCAGCTTCTGATCCTCCGCGCTGTAATGGTCGGCCGCGTACGCATACCCGCTCCAGCGCGACGCGCGCTGCACGGACTGCAGCCCCTTCTCGACACGCCGCAGATGTCCCCGCAGCCTGCCCAGGTTGCGCCGCAGCACCGCCAGCGCCACTTCCTCGCTCTGCCGCACCCGTGTGTCCTGCGCGCTCTTTGCGCCGTCTTTTTCCAGCATCAGCGGCATCGTCACCAGCGAGCGGAAGGGCTCTCGCCACCGCTGCCACCGGCGCAGGTGGGGAGCCAGATCCGCCGGCTCATATCCGTCGCGCTTCTGCATCGACGCCGCCAGCGGCCATCCCAGGGATTGATACGCCGCCAGTGGCAGCAGAAACGTCCGCACAAACTGCCCGTATGCCAGCCACAGCGGGCTCGCCGGGTCGCGCTCCTCCACCGACAGCACGTCCACAAAAACCGGGCGCGTTCCGCGGAACAACACATTCAGAGGCGTCGCGTCTTTCAGGATCAGCCCCAGGGCCAGCAATCCCTCGCACAGATCCAGAGTCAGGTCCGCCGCCGCAATCCAGGCACTCGGCGTCCACTCCCACGGATAGGAAGGAAGGAAAACCCGCGGATGTTCGAGGGTCAGCTCGCCATCTTCATGGGGCAGGAAGCGGGTTTCAATCAGCCGTCCCTGCGCGACCCACTCCTGGGCGGTTGGCGACTGCAGGAAACGGAGCGCCGCCTCGGCGTGCTCAGGATGAACTTCGCGCAGCACGCGGTCCCCGGCGATGCGCAGGGAGCCAGCGGGATCGCGAAAGGTCTCGAGCCTCAGCTCGGCTGTCGCCATTACTCGCTCGTTTCGGGCTGTGCGCTCGTTTCTGCTTCGGCTTTCTCTTCGGGCGAGTTCATGCGGAACAAGCGCCGAATTTTCGAACGCAGGATGAACAGCCCTCCGGCCAGCATCGACCCTCCCACCTGGACCGCCAGCAGACCTGAGCCCGGATCCACATAGCCGTATGCGGGTTTGGCCAACGCCGCGAGCAGTACTACCAGTTCAACCGATGCGAGTGCCACGAGGGCGGTGCGGCGAGCAATATGCACAGAAAATCCTGCCTCCCTGATTAAATTCTGCGTAATCCTGATTAAATTCTGCGTAATTTAAACTAGACGCGGCAGGCTCCAAAAAGTTGCGACTCGGTCGAGGCGAATCTCGCCCTGGTCCTCAGGCTTGCACGAGGATACAAACGGGTCAAGATTACGAACTCCCACTCTTGTGGCATATCCCCTAACCCGTGCTCCAGGTGTCGCCTGGGGACGATCCATTTCGCTCGCCGCCGCTCTGCCGCTACAATCAGGCCTGACGTCCGACTCCCATGACCGCTCATCTCGAATCCGCCCTTGTCGCCAATCTCCAGACCGCCGCCCAGCAGGCGGGTCTCGCCGTCCTCTCCATCGATACCGGATCCGATTTCAACGGCCATCCCACCACGCGTTTCCGCCTCGCCACCACCGCTGACGCCCCGGCCGAGCGCACCCTCCTGCTCGAACTCAGCGAGGCCTTCGACTTCCATCAGCCCGAGCTGCTGCCGGAGATGACCACGCACCTGCGCGAGGCGGCCCATCGCCTCCGCAACCCGCGCCCTGACGCCTACGTCACCCTCGCCGGTCTCCCCGTCAGCTTCAGCGATTTAGCCTGGCCTTTCCATCGCTCCACTTCTGGCGCCGACACCTACATCGTCCACGGCACGCTCCGCCTCGAAGACGGCGCCCGGTCACCGCTCCACGCCCTCGTCTCCGCCAGCATGACCGTTACCTTCGCGGAAATCGTCCCGGCCCCCGAGCAGCCTTACGCCGAAACCTTCATCTACAACGCCGTCCGCAAGACCCTCGACCGCGGCCAACTCGAGCTGCTCAAGAGCGGCAATCGCCAGCCCGTCCCCGTCACCACCCGCTACTACAGCCGCTGGCAGAAGAAATTCTTCTTCACTGACACTGACGACCAGAGCCGCATGGATTTCCTTGCCCTCAAGGTCTACTGGCTCTCCGGCGTTCTCGGCGCAAATCAGCCCGTCTGGATCGCCGATCCCCGCGACGCGCAATATCTGAACACCACGGCGGACGAGCTCTCCCGCATGGCTGTCGAACTCGTGCGCCAGGGTCTGCTCGCCATCGACGGCGAATACGCCTCCGCCACGCCCTCCCTGCTCGGCCGCGCCGAGGAATATCACGCGAAGCTCGCCGCCGCTCTCGCCGTCACCCGTCCCACCTTCAACGAGGAAATGCGCGCCGGCCACACCAATATGTAATCGTTTGTGATGCCCGGCAACTCACGCTGCGGAAGAGCGTTGCGACCGCCTTCCGTCCGCCCGGCTCAGTACCACCGCTGCAATCGACACCAGGCCCACTCCCACCCACACGGGCGCCTGCGCATAGAGGACGATCAGCAAAACTGCCGCACAAGCGCATGCTGTCGCCCATGCGCGCCACCACGCTCTCCAGCGGAAAATGCAGATCAGAGCTGCCACCGCCTCGGCCAGGACCGCCAGCCAGATCAGGATTTCGACCGCCTCCACGCCCAGTGGCTTCTCTGGCCGCCCTTCCACCCGGTCCCTCACTCCGCGCAGAATCTCCGGTACCGCGACATGATCCGCAAACTCCGTGAATAAATCCAGCGTCAGCAACCACGCATGTTCCCAGTGATACCGGAGCCGCACCCGGCTCACCAGCCGCGTCGTCCCATCTCCCTGCGGATCGAGCGCCCATGTGAACACGCCATCCGCGGGCTCCGTATCGCTCCGCCAGATCAGATACCGGTTCTGCGCAATCTCCCCGAATTGCAGGTGCGCCACGGCGCTCAACGGCAGCCGGTCCCCGGTCTTCGCATGTTGCAGCGCAGGCTCAATCCGCTCGCCGCTGCGAATCCCAGTCGTCGAGCCCACATTCTCGATCAGGTCGTAGCCATAGAACCCCGCGCGCCCGTATCCCATCTGGACCAGCCACGGCCAAATCGCTTCTGGCTTCGCATGAATCGTGATCGCTCGCGTCGCCCAAAACGATGCATGCTGCATCAGCTCGTCGCCTGGCATCGCCCGCGCCACTTCCTCCGCCGTTGCGCCCCAGCGCAGCTCTGCGGGACGAACCGCCGCAAAGTACACTGCCAACCCCAGCGCCGGAACCGCCACCGCCGCCAGCAGCCGTTTTCCCAGCCCATATTCGGATTGCCCCTGCACTGCCATGCTGAGGAACCCACTCTAAGCCGTTCCGGGCCCTGTCCGCGTGACTGCGATCACCGACAATCTGCCCTGGTTCGCGATAAAGAGTGAATGTCCCGTCTCTTGTCGCCCGTGCGCATCGGAGGTCGACCATGGCCGAAACCCTTCAGGCTCAGCCCGCGAAAGAATCGTCTTCCCGCTCCTGGGTCCGGAAATATGGACTCCCGAGACTCGCCCAGGGCCTCGCCTTTATGGCCTTTTGGATTGCCTTGCTCTTCGTCTCTGCCGGCACCATTCACTGGATCCGCGGCTGGATCTGCGCGATCACTTATGGCGTCACCATGCTGGCGATGGGTTTTATCGTCTCGCGCATCAATCCCGCTCTCATGCCCGCCCGCGCCAAATGGCGGCGTCGCGATGGCAAGCTCTTCGACAAGATCATCCTCGCCATCTACTTGCCTCTATCCATCCTCCAGCCCGCGATTGCCGCCCTCGATGCGGTTCGTTTTCGCTGGTCTTCAATGCCTTTCTGGACCCTCTATCCGGGCTTGGCCATCTTTCTCTTCTGCGTCGTGCTGATCGGGTGGGCCATGGCTGTGAATCCCTGGGCCGAAGCCTCCGTTCGGATTCAGTCCGACCGCGGCCACCAGGTCGTCCACTCTGGTCCCTACCGTTTCGTCCGCCATCCCATGTATGTCGGCATGATTCTGATGTATCCGTCGGTGGCGTTGATACTCGGCTCCGTTTGGGCGCTCGCCCTTGCGGGCATCATGGCCGTCATCCTGATCGTCCGCACCGCCCTTGAAGATCGCACCCTCCAGCGCGAGCTGCCCAGGTATCGCGAATTCACAGCCGTCACGCGCTGGCGCCTGCTGCCGGGTATCTGGTAAACGACCCGTCCGCTACCGCGCCGCCCTCACGGTTCCGGGTGCGCGTAGTAGCCGTCGATCGTTCGGGCCACCGCGCCCGGCCTATCCACCTTCACCTGCACATCGTGCCACGTATTCGGTTGCTCGCTGCTCTGCGCCGCGATCACCAGTGTGTACCAGGCCGATGCGTCGTTGAGGCACTGCATCAACTCGCTCGCCAGGTCGTTGCTCGAGTCCACAACCTGGCCTCCGCTCTGGGTCGCCAGCACCTGCAGCGCAAGATCGCCGAGGTAGGCCTGGTCCGGCTTCCTCACCGGCTTCAGAAGAGCCTGCCAGCGCGAATCCTCCAGCCCCGTACCCACCCCCAGCGGGTCGACCGAGTACAGTGTCACCTGCGCTTCGTGCAACCGCGTCGAAGCGTTTACGATCAGGTCCATCCATCTTTTCTGCTCGCCCTCGTCGATCGGCACATCCGGCGCGGTGAACAGCGACCAGCCCGGACCGATCCAAAGCAGCAACTTCCTTCCCGGCCGGCGCGCCTCGTACCGCAAAATCTTATCGAGCGCCTGTTGAGACTCCTGCCACCGCTCCTCCGCCCCCCAGTCGGCCGTCGGCGGAACTGGCCGCGCATGTCCCTCCCAGTGGAGAAATTCCTCGGCCAACAGATTTCCGTCGGCCGACGCCTCTGCGATCGGAGTCAGTTCCGTCTCGCTCAACATCACGATCGACAGCGGCGCCGGCAGACGCCCCTGATTGCTCCGCAGGAACTTCTCGATCTGATCGCGCTCGAAGGTCACCGCACTCAGGTCCTCATTGACTTCGTCGATCAACAGGATCATCGATTCCGCCCCTGGGTCCGCCACGCCGCTCTCATGGGCGTAGAAAAACCTGAGTGGCGCCGGTTTTCGGTCATCGAGCACGGTGAAGTCGGTTTCCTGCAGCCCTGGGATCGGATGGCCGGCCTTGTCTGTGACCTCCACGCTCAACCGTACCTGCGCGACTTTTGTAGGCGCCGAAGCAGCCTCAGCTGCCGTCGGAGCAGGTTTCTGCGCCCAGGCCGTTCCAACCCAGCACGCCAGCACCAGGCAGAACGGCACCCGCCATCTCGGCATGGCTTGCCCCCGGGTATCCGGTTGCTGCTCCTTGCTCCCGGAGGCGCGCCGGAAGGTCTTTTCGCGCAATTTTGTTTCCTTCATCGTGACCCTGCGACACCAGCTTTCGAAGCCCTCACGGCTGCGCGTAATAGCCGTTGATCGTGCGCACCTTCACGCCCGGCTTGTCGACCTTCACCGCCAGATCGTGCCACGTATTCGGCGCGTCCGGCCGCTGCGGATCGAAGCTCATCGAATACCACGCTGACGCGTCTCTCGCGCACTTTGCAATCTCGCCGGTGATGTCATTGCTGCCGGAGACCACCGTGCCCCCGGAATGCATGGCGAAAACCTGCAGCGCCAGATCGCCCGGATCCGCCTTGGTCGGTTTGGTTACCGGCTTCAGGAAGCTCTCCCAAAGAAAAGTGCGATCGCTGGCTGCGTCCGCCGTTCCCAGCGGATCTATCGAGTACAACGTGATGCCCGCCGCCTGCAGTGCGCTCGAGAGGCCCACGATCCCGCTGAAGAAATTGCGCTGCTGCTGCGGGCTGACGATCACGTTGGGATTGTCGAAAATCGGCCACCCAGGTCCGATCCACACCACCAGCTTCCTGCCCGATGCGTGGCCCAGATAGTCGCCCAGATCGGCCAGGGCTTTCAGAGAGATTTCCACTCGCTCTTCCGCGCCATAGAACCCGGCCGAGCGCGGAATATTGTGCAGCGAGCCTTCCTTCTGATGCAGCACATCCGCCAGCTTATTGCCGTCGCTCGATATTTCCGTTACCTGGCTGAGGCCTGAATCCGTCAGCAGATAAATCCCGGCCGGAATTGCCAGATGCCCCCCGTTGCTGCGCAGAAAGTTCTCGATCTGCGTGCGCGCAATGCTGACAGTGCTGAAATTCGTATTCACATCGTCGATCACCAGCATGAGTGCCTGAGGATCGTTGTCGGGCGTCTCGATCTCGTGCGCCCTGAACGAACGGATCGCCGCCGGTTGCTTGTTATCCAGCAGCGTGAAGTCTTCCCGTTTCAGCCCGCGGATCACGTTGCCCGCTTTGTCCGTTACCACCACGTCCAGCGTCATCGGCTGCGACGACGATGCCGGCGCCGGCGTGGCCACCGGTGGAACATCGAGCGGCTTCTGCGCCAGCGCGCTCGCTCCACAACCCACAAGAACCAGACAGAGCTTCCACTGCGCCCCCATCTTTGCCCTCCTGCCCTCGCAACCGCGGTCCATTATGGCAGAATCGATCCTCGCCGCGTGTGGCGCGAAGAACCGGGACTACTGCGGCCTGCCTTGCGACGCGTCTGGCTTCGCCACACTCTGCGTCTGCTGCGAGTTCTGCGGAGCGGCTCCCTGCGTCGATTGCTGCTGCGGCTGCCCCGTACCGCTTTGCGGCGGAGTCGACGGCTGCTGGGGTGTGGACGGCTGCGGAGCCGGTTTGGTCTCATTCCCCGGAGCGTTCCCCGTCGGAGCAGCCGGCTTCGACGCATCGCCCGTCTGCCCTGCAGCCC
>JBAVUB010000764.1:0-3125 GCA_049696575.1 Acidobacteriaceae bacterium
ATTCACCACGCATGACCCAATCACCATTCGAGGAGGAGCATTTCGGCGCAGAAGCCGGGGCCCATCGCGGCGAGAATGCTGCGGGTTCCGGGGGCGGGGCGGCGGTGCTTCATGATCTCGTCGAGGACGACGAGAACCGACGCGGATGACAGATTTCCCACGCGGCGCAGCGCTTCCCAGGAGACGGCGAGGTCGTCGCGCGTGAGACCGAGGGATTCGGCGGTGGCTTCGAGAACTTTGGGGCCGCCGGTGTGCATGATCCAGGAGCCAATGTCGCGGCGGGTCATGCCGTGGGCGGCGAGGAAGGTGTCGACGTTGGGGCCGAGGTTTTCGACGACGACTTTGGGGACGTCGGGGGAGAGGACGATGTTGAAGCCTTTTTCCGAGATGCTCCAGCCCATGACGTCTTCGGTGTTGGGGTAGAAGACGCGATCGCTGGCGAGAATGCGCGGGCCGCGGCCGGGAATGTTGTCTCCGGCGACGAGGACGGCGGCCGCGCCGTCGCCGAAGAGGCCGACGGAGATCAGGTTGGCGACGGATTTGTCGTCGCGCTGCCAGGTGAGGGAGCAGAGCTCGACGGAGAGAAGGACGGCGATCTGGTCGGGATAGGCGCGGACATAGTCGGCGGCGCGGGCGAGGCCGGCGGCTCCGGCAACGCAGCCGAGTCCAAAGATAGGATTGCGGCGGATGTTGGGCGCGAGGTGCATGCGGTTGACGAGGCGCGCGTCAATGGACGGGCTGGAAATGCCGGTGACAGAGACGAAGAAGATGGCGCGGAGCTGATCGGCGCGGAGGCCGGCTTGTTTGACGGCGCAGTCGATGGCGCGCTCGCCGAGGTCGAGGGCGACTTCAATCCAGGCGTCGTTCGATTTGCCCCAGGTGTCGAGGGCGAGGTACTCGTCGAGGCGGCGGGAGAAGTAGCGGCCGTCGACGCCGGTGCGCAGGTGGAGGCGCTCGACGATGGAGGCGACTTTGGGATCCTGGCCCCAGTAGGGCAGGAGGGCATCGAGGAACTCGCGCTGGGTGTAGTAGTGCGGGGGAAATGCGGTAGAGGTAGCGAGAATATGCATGCAGGTCTCTGGGTGGAGATGCGACGCCGGTGCTCGTGACTCGCTTCCGATGGTACGAGGGGAAGCGCGTGCCTGGTGTCTTTCTACTGTAACGATTGTGGCAGACGGGGTGCGGTGCGGGGTCAGTGCGATGTCAGAAGATTGTCGGGATTCTGCTGTTCCTCCTGATGGTCAGTTTCAATGGGCAATTCGACGAGGATCTGCGCGCCACGGGGTGAGCGATTGCGGGCGAAGGCGCGTCCGGCATGAGCGCCAGCGACGGCGCTGACAAAGGCAAGGCCCAGACCATGGCCCTCGGACTCGCGACCCTTGATGAAGCGCTGGAAGACGCTGGGGAGAAGGTCGGGGGCGAAACCGGGACCATCGTCCTCCACTGTAATGCAGGCAGAAGGGCCGGCGGCGGAAACGGCGATGGAAACGTGGGCGTGGGCGCCTGCATAGCGCAGCTCATTCTCCATGAGATTGGAGAGCAGACGGGTGCAGAGGGAGAGGTCCGCATGGACGCGGACGGGAGCTGGAGCGGCGACGGTGAGCTGCTGGTTGCGATCGGCGAAGGCAGGAGCGTAGAGCTCCGCGACGCGATGGACGAGGTCGCTGAGGTCGACGGTTTCGCGGCGAAGGCGGAGAGCGCCGCCCTCGGCTTCGGCGAGGTCGAGGGAAGTGGTGATGACGTCGGAAAGGCGGTCGAGGTGTTCGATGGCGCTGGCGACGAGTTCGGAGGATTGCTCGCGGTCTTCGAGCGAGAGCGCAACTTCGAGGCTGCCGCGGACGGAGGTGATGGGGCTTTTGAGGTCGTGGGCGACAGCATCGGTGAGGGTGCGGAGCTGATTCACTGAAGAGGAAATGCGGTCGAGCATGTTGTTGAAGGTGCGGGCAAGGCGCGCGACTTCGTCCTGCTGATGGCCAACGGGAACGCGGGTGCTGAGATCGTCAGAGCGGATGCTGGCGGCAGCTCCAGTGATGGCGTCGACGCGTTTGAGCATGCGGCGCAGGCCGAGCAGGGTGAGGAGGAAGCCGAAGACGACCATGAGGAGCCAGCCGAGGAAGAAGCGAAGGAGGAGCTGGCGGAGCAGATGAATCGCGCCTGAATCGAGGAGGCCGAGGTAGAGGCGTCCGGCGCCCGGGCGCATATCGAGCGCGACGACGCGAAAGGGTTCACGCCAACCGCTGACGCGCAGCGAGACGGGCGCGCCCTGGGGGATGTTCATGCCGCGCAGGGCGTGGAGGAATTTGGCGCTGTCGCGAGGTCCGACCCAGACCGGCGAACGAGAGGGATCGCCGGTTTGGGCAAAGAAAACTGTGTTGCCTTCGACGTGGCGGCCGCCGCCGTCCCAGGAGACTTCCTGGGAGGCGAGCTCCGCGACTTCCGCAACGATGCGGTCGTAAAGGGCGTCCCGTGGGGTGTTGAGGGCGACCTGGCGGAGGGTTTCGCTTTCACCGGTGAGCCAGGAGTCGCTGCGCTCGCGCACGGTGCGGGCGACGATGAAATACATGGCCAGAAAGACGGCGGCGCTGCCGGCGGCAAAGACGAGGGTGCCGCGCAGCGCAAGACGCCAGGCGGCGGTCCGGAAAAACGAGCTGCGGACGCGGGAGAGCATGGGAGAATTTAGTCCCGGAGGAGGTAACCCACGCCACGAATGGTGCGGATGAGCGGGTGCTGGGATTCACGGTCGACTTTGTTGCGGAGGCGATGGATGTGGACGTCGACAATGTTGGTGGAGGTATCGAGGCGCATCTTCCAGACGTGATCGAGGACCATGGCGCGGGTGACGACGCGGCCCACGTTGCGGCAGAGGTATTCGAGGAGAGCGAATTCCTGCTGGGTAAGCTGGAGCTCGACACCGGCGCGGTGGGCTTCGCGGCGGATGAGGTCGATTTCGACATCGGCGACGCGGAGGCGGGTGGTTTCCGCCTGGCCGGGGGTGCTGCGGCGGAGCAGAGCGCGAAGGCGAGCCTGGAGTTCGGCGACGGCGAAGGGCTTGGTCATGTAGTCATCGCCGCCGCGTTCGAGGCCGAGGACGCGCTCGTCGACGGAGCGGCGCGCGGAAAGGATGA
>JBAVUB010000765.1:0-9362 GCA_049696575.1 Acidobacteriaceae bacterium
CACCAATAATAAAGATTCGCCCTAAAGAACCTAAGCATCCTTACAGAGAAGGAACCGTCCGACGTGATCCAAACCAACAGAGGCAGGCTGCCGCGATGAGCACTGCGGTCGCTGGCCCGCGCGAGAACCGCGCACCGAGTTTCTGGCAGTCTACGAATGGCAAAAAAGCCGTGATGGCCGTGACCGGGGCCATCCTGTTCCTCTTCGTCGTCGGTCACCTCGCCGGAAATCTCCAGGTCTTCGAGGGCCCGGCGAAGATCAATGCGTATGGGCATTTTCTTCGCACCATTGGCGAAATCCTCTGGGCAATCCGCATCATTCTCATCGTCTGCGTCGTCCTGCACATCGTCGCAACCGTGCAGCTCGCCCTGCTCAACTGGAAAACCCGCCCCGTAGGCTACTCGCGGAAGAAGGCCATCAACTCCTCCTACGCCGACCGCACCATGTATTGGAGCGGCCCCATCGTCCTCGCCTTCGTCATCTTCCATCTGCTCGAGTTCACCGCCGGCTACATTCACCCCGAGTCGCAATTCATCGAGGGCGACATCTACCACAATATCGTCGCCGGCTTCAGCGTGTGGTGGGTTTCCGTGTGGTACATTTTTTCGCTGCTTCTCCTCGGCTTCCACATGCGCCACGGCCTGTGGAGCATGTTTCAGTCCCTCGGCCTCAATCATCCGCGCCATACCCCAGTGCTGAAGCAGGCGGCCCTCTGGATCACCATCATCCTCATCGCGGGATATATTTCGATCCCGATCGGCGTGCTCGCAGGGTGGATCAGATGAACCTCGACGCAAGAATTCCCACCGGCCCCATTGAAGAAGCATGGGACAACGCCCGCTTTGAGATGAAGCTCGTCAATCCCGCGAACAAGCGCCGCCACTCCCTCATCGTCGTGGGCTCGGGCCTGGCCGGCGCTTCGGCTTCGGCCACGCTGGGCGAACTCGGCTACAACGTCAAGTGCTTCTGCTTTCAGGATTCGCCCCGCCGCGCACATTCCATAGCAGCCCAGGGCGGCATCAACGCCGCCAAAAATTATCAGAACGACGGCGACAGCATCTACCGCCTCTTCTACGACACCGTGAAGGGCGGCGACTTCCGCGCGCGCGAGGGCAATGTCTACCGGCTCGCGCAGAACAGCGTCCGCATCATCGATCAGTGTGTGGCGCAGGGTGTGCCGTTCGCGCGCGAGTACGGTGGCTCGCTCGAAAACCGTTCCTTCGGCGGCGCGCAGGTCTCGCGCACCTTTTACGCACGCGGCCAAACCGGACAGCAGTTGCTGCTCGGCGCGTATCAGGCGCTCGAGCGCCAGGTGGACGCGGGCCAGGTCACGATGATTCCCCGCACCGAGATGCTGGACCTCGTCGTCATCGACGGCAAGGCGCGCGGCATCGTGGCCCGCAACCTCATCACCGGCAAGCTGACCGTGCACCTTGCCGAGGCCGTGATTTTAGCAACAGGCGGATACGGCAACGTCTACTACCTCTCGACGAACGCCAGAGGATCGAACGCAACAGCCATCTGGCGAGCGCACAAACGCGGCGCTCTGTTCGCCAATCCCTGCTTCACGCAGATTCACCCCACCTGTATTCCCGTCACCGGCGACTATCAGTCGAAACTCACATTAATGTCCGAATCGCTCCGCAACGACGGCCGTATCTGGGTGCCAAAGCAAAAAGGTGACAAGCGTCCGCCCAACCAGATTCCGGAAGACGAACGCGACTACTACCTCGAACGCCGCTATCCGAGCTTCGGCAACCTGGTGCCGCGCGATGTCGCCTCGCGCAACGCCAAAGCCGTATGCGACGAGGGCCGCGGCGTTGGCGAGACCGGCCTCGGTGTCTATCTCGACTTCGCCGATGCGATTGCGCGCCTCGGTGTGGAAACGATCCGCGAGCGCTACGGCAATCTCTTCGACATGTATCAGCGCATCACCGACGAAGATCCCTACAAAGTCCCGATGCGCATCTATCCCGCGATCCATTACACGATGGGCGGCCTCTGGGTCGATTACCAGCTGCAGAGTACGATCCCCGGATTGTTTGTGCTGGGCGAGGCGAACTTCTCTGACCACGGCGCGAATCGCCTTGGCGCCAGCGCGCTCATGCAGGGCTTGTCCGACGGATATTTCATCATCCCCTACACCGTCGGCAATTATCTCGCGTCAACCAGGCTGAGCAAAGTTTCGCCTGCGGATCCCGAGGCTCAGGCGGCCCTCCTTGCCACCCAGGAAAACGTCGCCAAACTGCTCGCGATCCGAGGCAAGCGCACCGTCGACTCCTTCCATCGCGAGCTGGGCAAGATCATGTGGGACCACTGTGGCATGTCGCGCACGGCGGCCGGCCTGAAGGAGGCCATCGGCAAAATTCGCGCGCTGCGCGACGAGTTCTGGCAGAATCTGAACGTGACCGGCTCGGGCGACGATTTGAATCAGAGCCTCGAGAAAGCCGGCCGCGTCGCGGATTTCCTCGAATTGGGCGAGTTGCTGTGTATCGACGCGCTGGAGCGAAACGAATCCTGCGGCGGACATTTTCGCGAGGAATACCAGACCCCGGAGGGCGAGGCCCAGCGCGATGACGAACACTTCAGCTACGTCGCAGCGTGGGGTTACACCGGTGCGGGCAAACCGTGGGAACTGACTAAAGAGCCGCTCGAGTTTGCCTACGTTCATCCTAGCCAGAGGAGCTACAAGTAATGAAAGTCAAGCTGACCATCTGGCGGCAGAAGAATCCCAACAGCAAGGGGCAATTCGTCACCTACCCCGTCGACGTCGTGAACGGCGAGATGTCGATGCTGGAGTGCCTCGACGTGCTCAACGAAACGCTGATGGACCGCGGCGAAGAGCCCGTGGCGTTCGAGAGCGATTGCCGCGAGGGCATCTGCGGATCGTGCGGCTTCATGATCAATGGCATCGCACACGGGCCGCTCCCGGCAACCACGATATGCCAGCTGACCATGCGTCACTTCAAAGATGGCGACGAGCTGGTGCTGGAGCCGTGGCGCTCGCGTTCGTTTCCCTTCGTCAAGGATCTCGTGGTCGACCGGCGCTCCTTCGACCGCATCATTCAGGCCGGCGGCTACGTTTCCGTTTCCACCGGCAATGCCCCCGACGGCAACGCGATTCCGGTCGGCAAAGAAATCGCTGATCGCGCCATGGACGCGGCGGCCTGCATCGGCTGCGGCGCGTGCGTAGCCGCCTGCCCCAACGGATCGGCCGCGCTCTTCACCGGCGCAAAGATCGCCCACCTCGGAATTCTGCCCCAGGGCAAGCCCGAGCAGGATCGCCGCGCCGTCCGCATGGTCGCGCAGATGAACACCGAAGGCTTCGGCAGTTGCACCAACATCGGCGAATGCACCGGCGTCTGCCCCAAAGAGATTCCGCTCGAGGAAATCGCGAAGATGAATCGCGACTACATCCTCGGCGCCTGGCGCGAACGCGGCCACGTGGTCACCGCGATTGCTCCCGTGACCGACTGGAATTTCGGAGAAAAGTAGGGCCGCGAGGCGTCGTGAGCATCGAAGCCGCCGCAAAGCCGAGTCGCATCACGGTTGCTTTTCCGCACAAGGAGGACGGAACACATGGCTCCCATGCTGCTGCTGATATGGCTGCTTGTCGCAGGAGAACCACCGGCCGTGTCACTGCAGAATCCCGAGCCAGTCGTTGAGGACATATATGCTCCCCTCCCAGAAGCCGAGCGGCAGGATTTCCGAGCAGCCTTGGATAGCCTCATTGCTTTGGAGAAAGCTGCGAACATTTACGACCGGTTTTTGCTCAATGATCAGAGGCTGACGAAAAGGGAGTTTCTCGATAAGAGGCACCACCTGCAGATCGTTTTTGTCCCACGGCGGATCTCCTATGTACCCCCGAACCAGACTTGGGTAGTCAGCGGTTGCGCAGTGTTTTCCCCGTCATTACCTCTGCTGGGCAAGCGAAGCGGTGGGGTGGTCTCCGACTTTGCCGCCAGACGTACCACAAGCGGCTGGCGGTTCGATTCCCCGCCGGCAATTACTATCTACGACGATTCGTCGAGCAGCGTGCGATCCTGCACTGTCGGAGGATGACCCGGTATTCTTAAGAGCCGCAAGCCCAGAGCCGTTGCTACAATCCCCCTACAGGATCGAGTCCACCCATGAGATCTGTGTTTGCTGCCCTGCTTCTTCTGGCGGCCACCTCGCCGCTTGTTGCTCAGACCCCTTCAACCGCCCCCCGAAAGCCTGTGACCCACAAAACTGCTCCCGCTAATCCCGCCGCCGTGCATCACTCCGTCATCGTCATCGACACGCATGCCGACACGCCGCAGCGCATGCTCGACGACCACTATGACCTCACCGAGCCCCTCGACGGCGGCTATCTCAACCTCGCCTCCGCGAAGCAAGGCAATCTCGGAGCCGAGTTCTTCTCCATCTGGGTTGAGCCGAAACTCTACGAAGGCCACTACGCGCGCCGCACCCTCGACCTCATCGATACGGTCCTGCAACAGGCCGCCAAACATCCTGACCAGATGATGATGGCCTATTCCCCGGAAGACATCGAGCGCGCCCATCGCGAACACAAGCTCGCGGCCCTCATGGGCATCGAAGGCGGCCACTCTATCGAAGATTCTCTCGGCCTTCTCCGCGACTACTACCGCCTCGGCGTCCGCTACATGACCCTCACCTGGTCCAACTCCAACAACTGGGCCGATTCCTCCGGCGACGCCGACGATCCCAACGTCCAGCACACCCAGGATGGCCTCACCGACTTCGGCAAAGACGTTGTCTACGAGATGAATCGCCTCGGCATGATGGTCGACATCTCGCACGTCTCCGACAAGACCTTCTACCGCGCCGTCATCACCTCGCGCGCGCCGGTCTTCGCCTCGCATTCCTCAGCGCGCGCGCTCGACGCCGCTCCCCGCAACATGACCGACGATATGCTCCGCGCCGTCGCCCGCAGCGGCGGCCCCAACAGCAAGGGCGGCGTGGTCATGGTCAATTTCTATTCCGGATTCATCAGCGAAGCATGGCGCACCGCCTGGACCGCACAAGCGCCCGAGCGCCAGGCCGCCGAAACCGCCCAAATAGCCCAGTGGAAAACCGAAGGCAAAACCGTCACCTACGAGATGACCGACGCCCTCGACAAAGAGTGGGCCGCCAAAATCCCTCGCCCGCCCCTCAGCCTCCTCATCGACCACATCGATCACATCGCCAAAGTCGCCGGCATCGACCACGTCGGCCTCGGCTCCGACTTCGACGGCATCCCCTCGTCCCCCGAAGGCATCGACTCCGCCGCCGACCTGCCAAAAATCACGGCCGCCCTCATGGCTCGCGGCTACTCCGCCGCAGACTGCCGCAAAATCCTCGGCGAAAACTTCCTCCGCTTCTTCCGCGAAGTCCAGGCCACCGCCCAACAGCTACAAGCGCAGTCCGCCGAACGCCCGGCCATCACCACCCAGCAGCCCTTCAAAAAATAAATTGTAGGTTTGGAAAACCGCGCGGCGTTACTTCCCTGACTTACCCAGACCCGAATCCGCATCCGCGCTCGCCAGTTGCTCCACCGTCTCCCGCAGATAACGATACGGATTCACCGGCGTATTGTGCACGCGCACTTCATAATGCAGGTGCGGCCCCGTCGAGCGCCCGCTCATGCCCACGTACCCGATCACCTGACCGCGGCTGACCTGCTGTCCCGTCGCCACCGCAAAACCCGACAGGTGCCCATAAATCGTCTCGAGGCCGTTCCCGTGGTTAATCATAATTTCGCGCCCGTATCCGCTGGCCATCGACGCGACCTCCACGATCCCGTCCGCCGTTGCGCGAACCACCTCGCCGAACGAAGCCGAAATGTCCACGCCGGAATGGAAAGCGCCTTCCCCATTGAAGGGATCCAAACGTTCTCCGAACGAACTCGTAATCGGCCCCAGCACCGGCCACAACGACGGCGCTCCCGCAACGTTGACCCAGTCTCTGACTCCGGGCGCCGTAATCCCCAGATCGACAGCGTGAAAATTCCCCGACAACGCGCTGGTCCGCAAAGAATCCAGCTGATCCAGCGACTGCGCGTAAGCCTGCTCGGTGAAACCCGCCGCGCCCGCGTCTGTCTCCGGCGCAATCGGCGTCGCAGCCGTCTTGGCCATCATGCTTTTCCGCAACCCGTACAGCTCCGTCACTTCACTGGCCAGCGAGCCCAGCGACGCGGCCTGCACATCCTTCTCGTGCGCCACCCGCTGTAGCTGGCTGTAATCCTTGCGCAGCGCTTCCTGCTGCAACCGCACCTGGTTGTAGCTCGCGGTCTTCAGCAGCATGCGCGTGTACGACCCGGCCATGCCGGTAATCGTGAAGGCGCCCACCACCGCCGCCGCCACAAATACCCCGGCATAATGCAATGGCACCGGGATTTTGCGCAGCGCTCCGTCCTTCTCCCGCGCCACAAAAATAATGTAAAAACGTCTACGCAAGATTCTCTTCCGGATGCTCCCGGAAAAACCCCTCAATCCGTCGTTGACAGCCAGGCAGAAATTAAAAAGCTCAGTGAATGTGCCTGAAAATTATCAGCCGGCTGGTGCAAGGTCAATCTACCATTTGGGGGACTAAGTACTCAGGTAATCCGATTCCCGGCAGCCTCCCACATCCCTTTTCTCTCCCCGTTTTGGCCCCGTTAGAATCAGTTGCTTGGCGCGACCCTAAACCACGGTAACTTTCCCCGTTCCCGTTCAGGTCCAAAGTCGCGGTGAATGAATGGCGAATGCAACAGTGTAATCCACAACCTCGTGCAAAATTCCTAAAGAAAAAGACGCCAGCAAAAAAGGGATCGCTCATAGTCGATCCCTTAAAACAAAGTCTAAACCAGTCCCGCCCCCCTTGGGAAGTGATCTGCATCACAATCGACCGTCCGCCCGCCGCCCCCCCGAAGAGCATCACCGCGGGGCGTGAAAGCAAGCAGCAAGCTCTTCTATCCGCTATCCGCATGTCCCTTCACCGAGCATGCAATCGTCCCGGTTTTTCTATCCGCGATCCGCTGTCCGCTATCCGCTATTTTCAATCCGCCATCCGCTGTCCGCTCCCCCAGCGCGCCCCCACCATCCCCGATGCTATCCTTGGCGTTTCGTGGCCACTCACCCCATGCGACTCAACGCCCTCCTCATCCGCAGCACCCTCGTTGGCGCGCTCGGCGGACTCCTCTTCGGCTTTGACACCGCCGTCATCTCCGGCACCACCCACCAGCTCACCCAGGTCTTCGGCCTCAGCGCCGGCGCCCTCGGACTCACCGTCTCCATCGCCCTCTGGGGCACCGTCATCGGCGCAATCGGCGCCGGCCCGCTGGGCCAGAAAATCGGCGGACGCGAAGCCCTCCGCATCATGGCCCTGCTCTACGTCGTCTCCGCCCTCGGCTGCGCGCTCGCCTGGAACTGGCCTTCCCTCCTCTGCTTTCGCCTCATCGGCGGACTCGGCATCGGCGGCTCCTCGGTCCTCGGCCCCGTCTATCTCGCCGAACTCGCTCCAGCCCGACTCCGCGGCCGCCTCGTCGGCCTCTTCCAGATCAACATCGTCGCCGGCATTCTCCTCGCCTACGCCTCCAACTACGCCGTCGCAAGATTCATTGGCGGCGCCGAAGCCTGGCGCTGGCAATTCGGCGTCGCCACCCTCCCCGCCATTTTCTTCGCCCTCTTCCTCTTCGGCATTCCCCGCAGCTCACGCTGGCTGGTCACCCAAAATCGCATCGACGAAGCCCGCCGCGTCCTCGAAATGATGGGCACCCCCAACAGCGAAGCCGAGCTCAAAGAAATCGTCGACTCCATCCACCTCGAGCGCGCGCAAAAATCCGAGCCGCTCTTCCAGCACAAATACCGCCTCCCCATTTTCCTCGCCATCTCCATCGGCATGTTCAACCAGCTCGCCGGCATCAACGCGATCCTCTACTACGCCAACGACATTTTCAGCTTCGGCGGCTTCTCCTCGCTCTCCGCCGACAAGCAAGCCGTCCTGCTCGGCGCGATGAACTTCTGCGCCACCCTCCTGGCCATGTCCGTCATCGACAAGCTCGGCCGCAAATCCCTGCTCCTCATCGGATCCGTCGGAACCGCCGTCTCGCTCGCCGGCGTCGCCGCCATCTTCCATTCCAACAGCCACCAATCCGACCTCATCTGGCTGCTGGTCGGCTTCATCTTCTTCTTCTCCATTTCCCAGGGAGCGGTCATCTGGGTCTACATCAGCGAAGTCTTCCCCACCCGCGTGCGCTCCAAAGGCCAGGCCCTCGGCAGCTCCTCGCACTGGATCATGAACGCCCTCATCTCCGGCCTCTTTCCCTGGGTCGCCCGACACTCCACCGCCGCCCCCTTCGCATTTTTCTCCGCCATGATGGTGCTGCAGTTTGTAGTGGTGCTGCTGTTCTACCCCGAAACAAAAGGCGTAAGCCTCGAACAGCTCCAACACAAACTCGGCATCGACTGAAAGACCCTGGGTGCCCCACATCGAAGGCCGCGATGAGGCAGAGGAGAGGGGCTATGCCCCATTCTCCAGCAAAAGGCTGCTGCCGGAATGGTTGCGGTCATGCTGATCGCAGGTTGTACCCTCCACCCCACCTCCTTTCCGGCTTGATGATTTTGCCGGAGTTAGCAGACGTTTACAGACTTGATAACATACCCTGTTGCTGGATCGAGGCGCTGTGGATTCGGTCGTGACTCCTTTTGCCTGACACTGAGTCACCACCGTGGATTCCTGGCGCTTGACAAGATAACGGAAGTTGGGTAGGCTCCGGGTGCATTCATACGAAACCCGGCCAAGTTCTGGGTTCGACGCCGATGTTACTGATGAACTAATCCCCCCGGTTGCGTTTCCAAGCAGGGCTGAGGATTCGGCGTTTATGAAGTATCTTGATCGCATAGCTAACACGGCGATCATTATCGCGGTGGTGATTTTCATCATCGTGGTAATCCGCAGTGGTTATCTCAAACCCCGTCCCACCGCCGTCAACCTGCCATCCAGCGGTCTGGTGGGTCGCCAGATTAGCCTGCCAGGAGTACGGTTTCCTGCAGAGCACGATTCGTTGGTGCTAGCAATTTCTGCAACATGCCACTTCTGCAAGGACAGCATGCCCTTCTACCGAGAGCTAACGGCCCAAGCAAAGGGGACGCTCAACGTCATTGCCGCGTTGCCGCAACCTCAGGCTCAGGCAGAGGCCTTCGTCAACAACTCGGGCTTGACGGAAACGAAGGTCGTTTCAGTTAACCTGGCAGAGATCGGCGTCTACGGAACACCTACCTTGCTGTTGGTCAACGATGTCGGGAAGGTAAAGGCGGCTTGGGTCGGCAAGCAAGATGAGGATGGCCGGCGGAAGATCCTTGCCGCTGCGATTCCGGGGCCTTCGATGGCCACGCATGACT
>JBAVUB010000766.1:0-3026 GCA_049696575.1 Acidobacteriaceae bacterium
GCCTACCTCGGCCCCGAGCCCGACCGCTGGCGCTCCCGCGCCGAGCCCGAACTCAGCGCCGAACAGGCCCCCGACCACTTCATTGACATCGAATACGCCGACCTCATCGGACCCCTGCCTCGCCAGCGCTACGAGTACATCGCCGCACTTTACGCGTACGCCGCCGCGCACCCGGACCGCGCCGCCGACCTCCGCCCCGAAAAAGTCGGCTTCCAGCCGTACATCACCAGTGAAGTTTGGGAGCGCCTCAAGTCCGCCATGCGCGACTACCGCCAGCTCTCCGCCGCACATCAGGACACCAAACCCGTCGAAGCCGCCATCGTCTTCTACGCCGGATGGCTCAGCCACTACGTCGCCGACGGCTCGCAACCCCTCCACGTCACCATCAACTTCAACGGCTGGGTCGCCAAAGAAAACCCCAACGGCTATACCACCGACCACGCCATCCACAGCCGCTTCGAAACGACCTTCGTCGACGCGGCCATCAACGCCTCCGACGTCCAGCCCCTCGTCACGCCCGTTCATCCCATCAGCGATGAGTGGGATGACTACCTCGCCTATCTCCGCCACTCGAACTCCCTCGTCGAGCGCGTCTATCAGCTCGACAAAGACCACGGCTTCGATGGAACCGGAACGCCCGCGGCCAAACAGTTCACCGCCGAACGCCTCGCCGCCGCAGCCTCCATGCTCCGCGACCTCTACGTAGCCGCCTGGATCAAATCCGCCGAACCCGTCCCCGACTGGCACGACCAACACGCCGCTTCTGGCACGTCCGGCTTCGGGCAAGTAGGCCCTGGCGTCACCTTCAGGAAAACCCTGATCGTCAACCCTCCGCTAGCCCCGGTCGGAACGGATGCTGAAACCACCGCGTCTTTTCCACGCAGGCTCTATCGGCCCGGCGGCGCTGTGTCCGTCCCCTCGCTCGTCTACGCAGCGACCCCCAGCTACTCCGAAGCCGCGAGAAAAGCAAAACTCGAGGGCATCGTCCTCCTCAAGCTCGTCGTCGACGAGGATGGCAACCCGCAAAATGTGCGTGTGGTCCGCCCGCTCGGCATGGGACTCGATGAGAAAGCTATCGAGGCCGTGCGGCGCTATCGCTTTAATCCCGCGCTCAAAGACGGTGTCCCGGTCCCGGTCGAGATCAACGTCGAAGTCAATTTCCGCCTGTAGTAACGCGAAGCCCGCCCGTCACTCCGCCATCATCGGCACCAATCGCGTCAGCAGCCCCGCCAGCCGAGTCTCCACAGCCCGACCCGCCTCCATCACCTCTTCATGACTCAGCGGCAGCTTCTGGATCCCCGCCGCCGGATTCGTCACGCAACTGATTCCGAGAACCTCCATGCCCATGTGCCGCGCCACAATCGTCTCCTGCACGGTCGACATGCCCACCAAATCCGCGCCCATCGTCCGAAACGCGCGTATCTCCGCCGGCGTCTCGAAGCTCGGCCCCAGCACGCTCAGATACACGCCCTCATCGAGACGAAACTCCATCGCCCGAGCCGCCTCATGCGCCAATCCGCGCAACCGCTCCGAATATGCCTCGCTCATGTCGAAAAACCTGGGGCCCAGCCGCTCGTCATTCCGCCCCGCTGCCGGATTCCGTCCCGACATATTAATGTGGTCGGCGATCAGCACCAGCTGCCCCTGCTTCAGTCCTTCGTTGATGCCGCCCGCCGCATTCGTCAGCACCAGCGTCTTCACGCCCATCCGCCCCAGCACCCGCACCGGAAACGTGACTTCCTCCGGCGTGTATCCCTCATACGCATGCACGCGCCCCTGCATCACCGCGACCGGAACGCCCGCAATCTTTCCGATCACCAGCTTCCCGCTGTGCCCCGGCACCGTCGACTGCGGGAAATGTGGAATCTCCCCAAACCCGATCGCCGTCGCACCTTCCAGCTGCTCCGCAAACGCGCCCAGCCCCGACCCCAGCACAATAGCGATCTTTGGTCGCAGCTCCCTCCTTCGACCGACCATCTCCGCCGCCGCCGTTGCCTTCTCAAAAACTGTATCAGGCATAGTTACTTAATCAGCATCCCCACAATCGACGCCGACATCAGATTTGCCATCGTCCCGGCCAGCATCGCCCGGAAGCCCAGCTTGGCCAGATCGTTGCGCCGATTCGGCGCCAGTGCCCCGATCCCGCCAATCTGAATCCCGATCGAGCTCAGATTCGCAAACCCGCACAGCGCAAACGTCGCCACCGTCACCGACCGCGCCGCCAGCGCCCCATGCCTCGCCAGATCGCCAAGGTACGTGTAGGCCACCAGCTCGTTCAGCACCATCCGCGTCCCCAGCAAATTGCCCACCGTCGGCGCATCGTGCCACGGAATCCCGATCAGCCACGCAATCGGCGCAAAGAAAAACCCGAGAATCGCATCGAGCGAGTGCGGAAACGGAATATGATGCCACCCCAGCCAGTTGTGCACTCCGCCCAGAATCCCGTTCAGCAGCGCGATCAGCGCCAAAAACGAAATCAGCATGATCCCCACGTTGAACGCCAGCCGCCCGCCGTCAATCGTCCCGCGCGCAATCGACCCAATCAGATTCTCGTCCTTATGCTCCGCCCCCTCCGGCAGCTTCACCGTGCCTTCGGTCGCCGGCTTCTCCGTCTCCGGCACCAGCATCTTCGAAATCAGAATCGTGCCCGGCGCCGTCATAATCACCGCCGCCAGCAAACTGCTCGCCGAAATTCCGTACAGGATGTACGCCGCCATAATGCCGCCCGACACATGCGCCATCCCGCTGGTCATGATCGTCATCAGTTCCGAGCGCGTCGCATCCGGCAGAAACGGCCGGATCGTCAGCGGCGCTTCCGTCTGCCCCATAAAGATGCTCGCCGCCACGTTCAAGCTTTCCGCGCCCGACACCTTCATCGTCCACAGCATCGCTTTCGCAAAAGCTCGAATGACCAGCTGCATCACGCCCAGGTAGTAGAGCACCGCAAAAAACGCCGAGATGAAAATGATCGTCGGCAGCACCTGAAACGCGAAGAAACTTGTCTTATACGCCAGACCGATCTGCGA
>JBAVUB010000767.1:0-2627 GCA_049696575.1 Acidobacteriaceae bacterium
AAAACAGATATCCGAAACCTGGAGCGTGTCGCGCATAACGATACAAGTTGCGAGGTGCAGGGCGTCCATAGCGCGCAACGGATGAGAGTCTAAGACCAATTTCGCTACATCGATGACCGCGGGACTCACAGGCTGCTCGACAATCCGTAGGCTCTCAGCGCCCAGGTTGTCGAGAGCGAGGCCGGCGTCAGTAGCCAGGATGTCTCCCTCTCGCTGACGCCGTCGGATTGCCGATCGCACCTCAAGAGAAGCCAGCGCTGAGACGAGCTTCTGAGGGTCGTCGACCTTTTCGAGTAGCTGGATCAAAGGCTCCGACCCTCGTTCGAAAACAAAAAGTTTTGCGAACGCGCTCGACTCCAGGAAGTAACAGGTCAATAGGTTCCCCGGTCACGCAGAATCGTCGAGGAAAGCGGCTCGCCGTGAATCCGCACCGGCGCATAGCGCTGCCCTTGCTGCTGGGGGGTACTGGGCGCCCGGTTCAGCCGGATCGCCGTTGTTGGAAACGAAGAACGTGGATTCGGAATGCGGCTCGTCGTAATCAGTCCTTTTGTGATGGCCGAAGTCAACACAGACTGGCGCTGCGCCGGGTCCGAAGCCCAGGCGAATCCGGTCGCGGGCAGTACGTTTTCACGAAACCACCGTAGCGCGATGAATGCCCGCCCCTGACGCTCCACCTCTTCCAGTGCACGGCAGAGTTCCTTCTCCTGGGATTCCAGGGAACTCGCGTGCGGCGAACTGGATGATGTTTGAGTGCGGACTGCCGCAATCTCCTGGGGCGCAGTGGAGGCGGCGACGCGGCCATGAGGAGCGCGAGTCGTTGGAGCGGGTTCGTCTTCAAGATGGCCGGTCAGGTGCCGTGAGGAATCGTCCCTCCTGAAGGAGATAAGAATCTTCCCGGTGTCAGGCGTCCAATTGTCTGCCGATGCAGTACGACGCTTTTTCTGTTTTCCTCGAAGTTCAACCACCGGTTGATAACCAGTCGGCAGGAGGAATTTTTCTGCTTCGACAACACGTTGTTGAATGGACGGATTTAATGACTCTGAACGACGGATCGCAGGCAATGCTTCCAACGCGGCACGGATGGAGTCTTCGACTTCGAATATTTTCTTCGGTTCCATATTTATCCCCTTCTAATTTATTTAGGTCGCTTCAAACAAAACGGAGTAAGCCCGCAGGCATGGAGCGATTCATATTTATATACCTGATTCCAGTCGATGTCAAGGTTTTGTTTCGGCTCTGGACGCGCTCCGGGGACGCTCCGCTGCGCAATCCGCTTGAGTCAGCGGGAGGACCGCCGCTGGCGATCGGGTGAGGAGGCGCGCGAACCAGCGGCGTCATTGCATTTAGCGTTTGTCCCCCGTAACCTTGCGGTATCCCCCACGCGGCGGGTCCCGCGGATGACCCGCTCTGAAGCGATGCGGTGGCAGAAGGAACATGCGATGCTGATTACCCTGCTCGATCTCGAACGCGAGCCGGTACGCTTTGATCTGGAAGTCCCTCCCGGCGCGATCGACTACGGAGAAGATGCAAAACAAGTCGGCAACCTGGCGGTCCAGGGGCAAGCCGAGCTGTTGCGCGAGCATCGCGGGCCGAAGGAAATCGTCCCCGACATCCGCGCGCGGGCGGAGTGGTCGGGGATTTTTGAGGCCCCGTGTGCGCGGTGTCTCGAACCGGTAAAGCACGAGCTTGCAGGGGAGTTCGACCTCCTGTACCGGCCGCTGGGGATCGACGCGGGGCCGCCGGAACGGGCTCTGGTCGTGCCGGAAACGGAAATCGGTTATTATCAGGAAGGCGGTCTGGTGCTGGAAGACGTCCTGCGGGAGCAGGTGCTGCTAACCCTCCCGGTAAGAACGCTTTGCCGCTCGGACTGCAAGGGACTTTGCCCGCGCTGCGGACGCAGTCTGAACACCGAACCCTGTATCTGCGAGACCGCACCGGTCGACGCGCGATGGTCGGTGCTATCGGATCTGCGCAACCGGGTCAGTCCGGAAACGAAAGAGACGAATCACTGAAGTTTTGGCCCCGGAAATTTCTGCCGGGAGCGAAAGGAATCTGCAATGCCGAACCCGAAGCGGCGCCACTCGAAGGCCCGCACCTCCACGCGCCGCGCGCACGACTTTCTGACCGCCAGCGGGCTCTCCGAGTGTCCGAATTGCCACGAGCGCAAGCGCCCGCATCATGTCTGCCCCAAATGCGGCACCTACAAGGGGCGCGAAGTTCTTGAAGTGAAGGAATCGAAGTAGCGCCAGCGCTCGATGCTCACTGACATCGCTCTCGACGCAATGGGCTCGGACAAAGCTCCAGAGCCTGAGATACGGGGAGCGATCCTTGCCTGCCGCAATCTGCCGGTTCGCGTGCATCTGGTGGGGCCGGAAACGTTTCTGCGCCCGCGCCTGGCCGGGGCACTCGGCTTCGCGCGTCTGCCCATCTCCATCGTGCACGCCGAGGAATTCATCGGGATGGACGAGAAGGCGGCGCACGCGGTGCGCACCAAGCGCAACAGCTCGATGCGCATCGGGCTGAAGATGGTGAAGGAGAGGCGGGCGGCGGGCTTCTTTACCGCGGGCAACACGGGCGCCGGCATGGCGACGGCGAAGATGGCGCTGGGAGCGCTGCCGGGAGTCGAT
>JBAVUB010000768.1:0-12897 GCA_049696575.1 Acidobacteriaceae bacterium
CCTGCCACCGGCTTTGTCGCGGGCGGCGCTCCCAAACCCGAGGAGCAGGTGACCCATTTGCTGGAGTTGTATGCCCGCTGCCTGCGCGTCGTCGAAGGAAAGCCGGCGTAGGCTCCGGGGTAGCCCCTTGTCCCGCTCGTCTCATCTCGGGATTCTCGTCTGCGGCGCCGGCGTTTTTGGCCGCAACCATCTTCGTGTGTACCGCGCGCTGGAGGATGAAGGGGCGCCGATTCGCCTTGCCGCGATTGTCGAGCCCGATCTGGTCCGTGCCGGCGCTGCCGCCAACGAATGGGGCGCGCCCGTCTTCTCCTCGGTCGACGAATGCCTCGCCGCGCGCTCCAGAAATGAAGTTGTCTTCGGCGCCGCGTCGATTTGCACGCCGACCTCAGTCCATTTCCAGGTGGGCGAAGCTCTGCTGGCTGCGGGGATCGACGTTCTGGTCGAGAAGCCCATCGCCACCAGCGTCAGCGAAGCCACCGGCCTCATTGCCTCCGCCGAGCAGCACGGGCGCATTCTGCAGGCCGGCCATCTGGAGCGCTTCAATCCCGCCGTCATCGCCACCGCGCCCATCCTGAACCACCCCATGTTTTTTGAGGCGCACCGGCTCAGCATCTTCAGCCCGCGTTCGCTCGACGTGGACGTGGTCCTCGACCTGATGGTGCATGACCTCGACATCGTTCTGAGCCTGGTGCAGTCGCCCGTTCGCTCCCTGCACGCCGTTGGCCTGCCGATCCTCTCGCGCAAGGTCGACATCGCCAACGTCCGCATCGAATTCGAGTCCGGCTGCGTCGCCAATTTCACCGCCAGCCGCGTCAGCACGGAGAAAGTCCGCAAGCTGCGCTTCTTCCAGCCGCACCAGTACGTTTCCATCGATTACGCCCGTCAGGATCTGCTCCTCATCGACGTCTCGCGAGCCGCGCACGCCGATCCCGCCGCGATGGCTGCCTCTGCGGCAGGCGGGTCAGGATTCCCAGGGCTCAACATCGAAAAGCCCCCAGTCCAGCCCGGAGAACCGCTGCGTCTCGAGATCGAAGCGTTTCTCGAGTGCGTGCGCACTCGCACCACGCCCCGGGTTACAGGCGAAGACGGACGAGCCGCGCTGGCGCTCGCGCTCGACATCACCGCCGCTATTGCCGAGCATGCGGAGCGCGCCGGCCTCGAGCGCTACAGGCACGCGCCGCAACCCCTGTCATCCTGAGGAGTGACGAAGGACCCAGTGCCTTATCCTTTCGCCGCCGCGATTTCCTCCCGCACCTTGCGCATCGTCTCCATATAGAACGCCAGATTGTGCAGCGTGTTCAGCACCGCGGCCAGCGGTTCCTGCGCGGCCATCAGATGCCGCAGATAAGCGCGGCTGTAGCGCCGGCAGACCATGCACGCGCAGCTGGGATCGGCGGGTCCCTGATCCTCGGCGTACTGGCGGTTCTTAATGTTCAGCCGGCCTTCTGAAGTAAACAGCAGTCCGTGGCGCGCTGCGCGCGTGGGCAGCACGCAATCCATCATGTCCACGCCCATGCGCGCGAAGTCGGCAATCTCATCCGGATACCCAACCCCCATCACGTACCGTGGCCTGTCCGCCGGCAGCAGCGGCAGCGTTGTGGCAATCATCTCCCGCGTCAGTTCCCGCGGCTCGCCCACACTGAGCCCGCCGATGGCATAGCCGGGAAAATCCATCTCCACCAGCCGCTCCGCCGATTCCCGCCGCAGATCGGCGAACATCCCGCCCTGCACAATCCCGAACAGGCTCGGCGTCTTCTCCTCCAAACCGTTTTCCAGGCGCTGATCGCTGACCACGGTCTGCTGCAGCGCCCACCGTGCAGCGTGCTTGTGCGCCTCGAAACGATCCCTGCTTCGCTGTGCCCAGCGCAGCGTCACATCCAGCGATGCCCTGGCCCGCGCGCGATCCGCCGGGTACTCGGTGCACTCGTCGAAGGCCATCGCGATGTCCGCGCCCAGCGCGATCTGCACGTCCATCGAGTGCTCCGGCGAAAAGAAATGCGATGAGCCATCGATGTGCGACCGAAACGAGACGCCCTCGTCGGTCACTTTGCGCAAATCGCTCAGACTGAAAACCTGGAACCCGCCCGAATCGGTCAGGATGTTCCGCTCCCAGCTCATGAAGCGGTGCAGCCCGCCCATACGCTGGATCGCCTCATGCCCCGGACGAAGGTACAGATGATAGGTATTGCCCAGCAGCAGCTGGACGTTGAGCTCCTCCAGCATGTGCTGCGGAATCGCCTTGACCGTCCCCTGCGTGCCCACCGGCATGAACACCGGTGTTTCCACAGCGCCATGCGGCAGCGTCAGGGTCGCGCGGCGCCCCACCCCGCTGGTCTGATGGATTTGAAACGAGAGAGACACGTTGCGATTGTAACGAGCGGCTATTGCTCCGGGTCCCGCTCCCGAAGTACGGAGGGAATATCGCGGCTGCCGTGCAATATGGCGTCGATTTCAATAAAACCCGCGAGGGCGCGATAGACAATCTCGTAGTTGCCTTCAGCCCAAAACAGTACAGGCTTCTCTATGTCTCTCCTCTTGTGACCAGCCGCTGGGTAACTCGAAAGCCAGTGGAACACTTCGCGAAGATGTTCGACCCGGCGATCGGCGGCATCCAGATTGTCTGCCGCAATGTATTCCCAAATGTCGTCGAGGTCGCGATGTGCAGCGTTCGATAAGCGAAAGTGGTTCATGGCCGATTGGCTCGCCTCTCCAGGTTATCTTCCTGCGGCGATCCGATTGGGCACGTTGCAACGAAAGAACGATCCTTGGTAATACCCGATCGCGAACTCCGAGCCCGGCATGCAGCTCTTCGAGCTTGTTTCAACGCGCTACGCCGACTTTCTGCGCCGCGCCTCTGACTTCGCCCGCAGCCGGGTGAATGCTTCTTCTCCGTCGATCCATCCACCTGCATCGGCCTCCGCAATTCTCCGGTCCAGCTCCGCCTGAAATGCCTTCAGCGCCTGCTCCCGCTCGCGCGTCCGCTCCTCCCGCTTCTCCAGCAGGCGCAAGGCCTCGCGAATCACTTCGCTGGCCGACGTGTAGCGCCCGGTGTCGACCTTGTCCTGTACGAATTTCTCCAGCTCCGGCGTAAGCGAAACATTCATGACAGTCTCCGTGTGCCTCAATAGCCAATTATAACAAACTGTGTCATTTTCTGTTATCCCGCCAGGCGTCAGTTTTAACTCATCTGCCGCTCCTCGCCAGCCCCGAACCTCGGCAGAAAAATCGCCCAGGCCGCCATACCGATTACGTTAATACCCCTGCAACCTTCAAAAATCCTGTCCCATCGTCGTCCGGCAGGCGTAAAGTGTTGCCGGGATTCCCAAATCCCAGCGGTCCTGGAGGCTGCTATGTTGAAGCCTTTTCTGTTTGTGTCGGTTCTGATTTTCCTTGGCGTTCCAGCACTCCTGCAGGAGCAGGCCCCGCCGGCTCAAGCAACGCCCCCGGCCGCAGCGCCCACCCAGGCGGCGCCCACACCCCCCACGGGTGTGCAGAACCTGGCCGGCGTTCCTGCCGAGTACGTCAGCAAGGTGAATCCCGTCAGGCCAACCGCCGAATCGCAGGCGCGCGCCAAAAAACAGTATGGGTGGGATTGCGCCATGTGCCACGGCGACAACGGCGACGGGAAGGGTGATGTTGCGACGGAACAAAAGCTAACCATCCGCGACTATCGCGATCCCACATCGCTCAAGGGGCTCACCGATGGCCAGATTTTTTACGTCATCCAGCACGGCATGGGGCAGATGCCGTCTGAAGGCGACCGCGCCAAGCCGGATGAGATCTGGAACCTGGTGATTTATCTGCGCAAGATGGCGAACTCACAAGCCGCTGCCGCTGCGCCACCTTCGGCTTAGTCCCGCTGTTGGCGCCGGCTCCTTATCCGTGGGAGCCGGCGCTCACCGGCAACTCCAGTTGTTCCGTCGCATGCTCGTCCGCCCAGGGCTGGAAGCACGCGCGGCAGCGAGCCTCATACACGCCCGCAGCGCCCACCAGCACCAGCTCCTGATTGCTGCCCAGCCGCTGCGTATGGATTGCCGTGGCGCCGCACCGCATGCAAACCGCCGAAAGCTTAGTCACCTCGTCGGCAATCGCCATCAGGTTGGGAATCGGCGCGAAGGGTTCGCCTGCGAACGTCGTGTCCAGGCCTGCCAGAATCACCCGCCGCCCCAGCCGAACCAGTTCGTTGGCGAGGCTGACCAGCGAAGCATCGAAAAACTGCGCCTCGTCGATGCCAACCACTTCCACCTCGTCGATCGCCGGCATCAGCACCGCCTTCAGTTCCTCCACATTGGCAACGGTCACCGCGTCCAGGGTCTGTGCGCTGTGGGAAGCAATCGCATTCCGGTGGTAGCGCACATCGAGGTCCGGCTTGAAGCAGGCCACCCGGCGTTTCGCGATCTGCGCCCGCTTCAGGCGGCGAATCAGCTCCTCGGACTTCCCCGAGAACATCGGCCCGGTGATGACTTCAATGCGTCCTGGATGAAGGGCGGGAGGGTTCATTGCCATGCTTGTCTGCTCGCTGCTGCGAAGGCTCCAGTCTATGCCGCCCCGATCGCGCCCAATGTGGAAAGCACAGGGCGAAACCCCACGTCTCTCGAAGGACGAAGGCCGTCAGCGCATCAGGTGGACCGGCACGCCGATATTCAATTTCTTCCAGCTGCGATCCGTCGTCCACACCGGAGCCTTCAGCGAAATAGCCAATGCCAGGCATGCGCGATCCCCCAGCGACAATCCCAGCGCCCGCGTCAGCAGCACCAGCTTTGACGCTGTCCGCGCTTGCTCTACCGTGAACGCCTCCGCTGCCGGAAAGAAAAACTCCAGGTCGCGCCACACAGCGCTGGGATCGTCTCCTCCCTGGATCAGCTTCGTCGCTGCTTCGGCGACATTGACAGTGCTCACCCTGGCCTCTGCCAGCAGCTCGTGCGTCAACTTCTCCGCCCCCGGCTCTTCGTAAAGAAAGGCCAGAATCGCGGAAGCATCCAGCACGACCCTACTCACGCCGAGCCGCTTCTCGCCTCTCGGCGATCAGCTCCCCTGACAAGCTTCTTCCCGGCCCAAAAACCTTCTTCAGCCTCCGTCGCACGTCGCGGAGGCGCTGCTCCATGGTCGCCACCCGCAGACCGTTGTCTTCCAGCCGCACCTCGACGACGTCCCCCGGTTCAATCCCCAGAGCCTGCCGAAACTGCGCGGGGATGACCAGCCTGCCCTTTTCGCTCACCCGCACGCGAACCGTATGTTCCATCGCAACTCCCTGGTGGCACCATTATAATCAGGTGGCACCGCGGTTGGCCGTGCCACGGTAGATCAAACGAACTGCTGACCAAAAAACCGCGCTCAGGATCGTTGCCGATTTCCTGGCAGTTTCCCCCTCGTGGCCTCTGTTTCCTTGACACTACCCAGCGCGTACGCGATTCTATGAGTCAGGCTTTCTGTGCCAGAGCGTGGCTGTGTGCGTGCTCCCGCGGAAAGCCATTTCCAGGTATCCAGGTCCTGGGCGCGGCCGTGACGTTGAAACCACGCGCTCCTGTGGACCCTTCCGTGGAAATTGATCACGTTGTGCGCCGCAGACGGGCTCTTTCCGTCCGGCCAGAAGGACTGCGCGTTGACCTTCATCGCTTTTCTGGCGTCCCCGTTCGCCCTGCCCACCGGTATCGCGGGCATGCTGCCCTTCCTGCTCATCATTGTGGTCTTCTATTTCCTGCTGATCCGTCCCCAGCAGAAGAAACAGAAAACCTGGCAGCAGATGCTCGGCAGCCTCAAAACCGGGGATCGAGTCACCACCACCGGCGGCATGCGCGGCGTCATTACGTCCATCAAAGACGACGCCATCCAGCTCCGCATTCCCCCGGACAACCTCCGCATTGAAGTGGTCAAGAGCGCCATTGCCTCCGTGACCCAGGACGAAGCAAAGTAGAGACTCCATGAAAACGAACATCAAGACCCGGCTCATCCTCATCGTCGCCATTTTGGTCGTCTTCGTTTACGGCGTTTTCGGTGTGCCCCACGGGCTTTCCGGGAACGCCCTGAGCCAGGGCCTTGTCAACTCGAGTTTTTTGAGAAACGGGATTCACCTCGGCCTCGACCTCAAAGGCGGCATGCACCTCATCCTCCAGGTCAAGGTCGACGAAGCCGTCAGCGCCGAAACCGACACCGACGTTGCCAGCCTGCAGAGCGATCTGCAGCGGAACGGTATTAACGGCGCCACCGTCTCCAAGCCCGATGCGAATCGCGTGGATTTCATCCAGATTGCCGGGGCTCCCGCCGCGCACAACGACGATGTCCGCTCGCTGCTCGAATCGAGCTACAGCAGCCGCTTCGATATTGCCCCGGGCGTGGGCAACACCTGGACCCTCACCATGAAGCCCACCGTCGAGAGCCAGGCGAAGCAGCGCGCCCTCGACCAGGCGCTGGAGGTCATCCAGTCGCGCACCAATACCCTCGGCGTCAGCGAACCCATCATCGAACCCTATCAGCTCGGCAGCTACCAGATCCTGGTCGAGCTGCCCGGCGTCGACGATCTCGGCCGCGTCAAGGACGTCATCCAGTCCACGGCCCGCCTCGAAGCCCACGAGGTCATCAACGATACGCCCTGGCCCGATCGGCAAACCGCCCTGCAGGCGCTCGGCGGATACGTGCCGCCGGATGCCGAACTGCTGCAGAGCGTGCCCGGTGCAGCCGCCGAAGGCAGCCCTGGCGAATGGTATGAGCTCAAAAAGATTCCCATCTGGGGCGGCACCGATATCCGCGACGCGCAGCCCGGCCACAACCCCAACACCAACGAGCCGGAAGTCGACTTCTATCTGACCAGCGCGGCCGGCGATAAGTTCGCCGCGTGGACCGGCGCCAACATCGGCAAGTACATGGCCATCGTGCTGGACAACCGCGTCCAGGAAGTCGCCGTGATCAAAGGCCAGATTCGCGATCAGGGCAACATCTCCGGCGGCGGCATCACCGAACAGCGCGTGAAGGACCTTTCCATGCTGCTGCGCACCGGCGCGCTGCCCGCCTCCATTGACTTCATGCAGGAGACAACGGTCGGCCCGTCCCTTGGCTCTGACTCCATTCACCAGGGAATCGTCGCCTCCATCGTCGGCATGCTCACCGTCATGGTCTTCATGCTGATTTATTACCGCGGCGCCGGCATCAACGCCGACCTGGCGCTCTTCCTCAATCTCGTCATCCTGCTCGGGTTCATGGGCTTCTCCGGGGCGACCCTCACGCTGCCCGGCATCGCCGGCGTCATCCTCACCATCGGCATGGGCGTCGACTCCAACGTGCTCATCTTTGAGCGCATCCGCGAAGAGCTGCGCGCCGGCAAATCACCATCGGCCTCTGTCGATCAGGGCTTCGGCCATGCATGGACGACCATCGTCGACACCCACGTCACCACCATCGTCTCGGCGGCCATCCTTTTCATTTTCGGCACCGGCCCCGTCAAGGGCTTCGCCGTGACTCTTACTTTCGGTCTGCTCGCCAATCTGTTTACGGCGGTCTTTGTTTCCCGCGTCATCTTCGACGCTCACCTCAGCCGCAAACTGCACGGCGAGCCAATCTCGATTTGAGCGGTTCAACGTCGAGAGATTTTTCCAGAGGCGGAATTTCGTGGAACTGTTTCATGATCCAAAAATCGACTGGCTTGGGAAGAAGTGGTATTTCCTGGGCTTCTCTCTCATCTTCAGCGTAGCCGGCCTGCTTTCCATCTTGTTCTGGCACCATCTGCCGCTGGACGTCGACTTCCGCGGCGGTACGGTGGTCCGGGTCAAATTCGCCGCCCACCCCGACGCCGACCGCATTCGTGCCGCCATCGACAAATCCGGGTTGAAGGATGCTCGCATCCAGCAGCCCTATGGCCCCGCGGCGAACAACGAAGTGCTGATCACCCTGTCCCTGAGCGAAACCAGCCAGTCCGCGCTCGATCAGGGACGAGCCACCATCATCAGCGCCCTCACCCAGAACTACGCGGGCGACGCCGCGCAGAATCAGGGCAAGCTCGACCTCGACAACGTCAGCAGCTCTGCCCTCACGTCCTGGCTCGAGCAGAACGACCCCGAACACCTCGGCAACTCCCCTGAAGCGGAGACTCGCTACCAGAACCAGGCCGGCGCAGTTCTGAACTATCGCGACGACCAGCACAGCGGCGTTATCGACTCTCTCAACGACCTGCATGGCGTCGTCGATCCCGCCGTCCTCACCGCATTCCAGCAAAACGCATGGCTCTCCGGCTTCCACTTCCAGGGCGGCGAAATCGTCGGCGCCCAGGTCGGCAAAGTGCTCCAGCACCAGGCTGAGCTGGCCACCCTCTACTCGCTGGCCGGAATGCTGGTGTATCTCTGGTTCCGCTTTGAGCTGATTTACGGTGTCGCCGCCGTCGTCGCCTGCTTCCACGACACCATCATCACCGTGGGCGCCTTCAGCCTGGCCAATCGCGAAATCTCCCTCACCGTCATCGCCGCCATCCTCACTCTGATCGGCTACTCGATGAACGACACCATCGTCGTCTTCGACCGCATCCGCGAGAATCTCCGCCTCAGCCGCCGCGAACCGCTGGCCGACCTCGTCAATCGCAGCATCAATCAAACGCTGAGCCGGACCGTCCTCACTTCCGGCCTTACGTTTCTCACCGTCCTGTCGCTGTTCCTGTTCGGCGGCGAGGTGCTGCGCGGCTTCTCCTTTGCCCTGGTCATCGGCATCCTGATCGGCACGTATTCCTCCATTGCCGTCGCCGCCCCCATGCTGGTGGCCTGGCAGGACTGGCGCGCAGGGCGAGGCAAAGGCGCTTCTCTCCCCGCTGCGAAGAAAGCCAGGGTATGATGCTGCCATCCCCCGTGGGCTCCGGAAACCTGCATCTTAATAGGCGCAGGCTTGCCCGCCGGAGCGGGAGCCGCTGCGTCCCGCCTCGGAACTGTGGTATAGAAGGGAACCGGCCCACTCTGTCGGAGGGATCGTGCGAAACCCTGTCGGGTTGAATTCGCGCTTCGACCGCGCGCCGGTGTTAGATTTCCGGGAACAAATCGGGGCCCCTGCGGTGTCTATAAGAGTTGTCAACTACTGAAAGGTCCGAGGTCGGCCATGGCAATGTTTGAGGACATTCTGCTGGAATCCGGGCACCAGATCAAGACGAAGAGCCGGTACTACACGGTCGTCGGTCTGTTGCTCAATGGATCGGTTCTTGCCGCGCTCATCCTGTACCCGCTCATCTACCCTGAGGCGCTGCCGAAAGCCATGATGGCGACTTTGCTGGTCGCCCCTCCACCGCCTCCGCCTCCACCGCCACCGCCGCCGCCCGCCGTGAAAGTCGAGCGGGTTGTCTCCGAGATGCTCAACAATCAGCTCACCGCTCCCTCCAAGATTCCGAAAGAGATCAAGATGGTCAGGGAAGAGTCCGCACCTCCCTCCACCGGTGTCGCCGGTATGGAGGGGATGGGCTCCGCCGGCGGTGTGATGGGTGGCGTTCTGGGAAGCCTTGGCACCGGTCCGGCGCCTAAAATCCAGGCTGCCGCACCCAAAAAGATCACCGTCTCCTCCGGCGTCATGCAGGGCAACCGCATCGGTGGTGAAATGCCCCAGTACCCCGCCATCGCCAAAGCCGCAAGAATTCAGGGAACCGTCGTGCTGCAGGCAACGATTTCCAAGAATGGAACGATCGAAAACCTGCATGTCGTCAATGGTCCCCCCATGCTCCAGGCGGCCGCCATGGAGGCGGTGCGCAGCTGGAGATACAAACCCTACCTCCTGAATGGTGAACCCGTGGAGGTCGAAACTCAGGTCAACGTAGTCTTTAGTCTTGGCAGCTGATTCAGCCGCCCTGGCCGGTCCCACACCGGTCAGGGCGATTCGAATGCTTTTCCGGCCTTCCCGCCTCTGCGGGCGGGTATTCTGTTAGCGCTCTTCGGCACCCATCGCAGCAACGCCTCAGGAGGAAAGATTCAGTGATTCTCGCTCAAATCAACCATTTCTTCGTCAGCCCGGCGCCTCTCGGCTTCTTCCAGGAAGGCCAGACGGTCGGATTCAGCCCGATCGACCTGTGGAACAACATGGGCTGGCTCGCCCGTGGCGTCGTGTTTGTCCTGTTCATCATGTCCATCTGGTCCCTCGCCGTCATGATCGACCGCTACCTCTATTTCAACGCCGCCCGCAAGCAGTCTCGTGAGTTTGCGCCCCGCGTTGCCGGGGCCCTCAAGGAAGGTAAGCTCGACGAAGCCGTCAAGGTTGCCGACCGCAACAAGAAGTCGCATCTCGCCGAAGTCGTGACTGCCGGCCTGCAGGAGTTCCGCAACTACGGCGGAGGCGGAGCGGTCAGCCAGGAGCAGATCGAGTCGTCCAAGCGGGCCCTCGAGCGCGCCGAGGCGATCGTTCATGCCAAGCTGAAGAGAGGACTCGGCTCGTTGGCCACTATCGGCTCAACCGCCCCGTTCGTCGGCCTCTTCGGTACCGTCGCCGGCATCCTCAAGGCCTTCCAGGAAATCGCCACCCAGAAGACTCCCGGCATCGGCGCGGTCGCCGGCGGTATTTCTGAAGCCCTGGTCACCACCGCGTTCGGCCTCTTTGTGGCCATCCCGGCGGTGTGGCTCTTCAACTACTTCACCAACCGCGTGGAGGCCTTCGACGTCGAGATGGACAACTCCTCCAGCGAGCTGATCGATTACTTCATCAAGCAGAGCAACATTCGGCGGTAATCGAACAGCAGTGAGCAGGATCCCCGGGCGAGTCTGGGTTTGGCTCGACGGGGCGTAAGCGAGCGGGAATCTTTTTCAGCCGGGAGCAGCCTCGGGCGCTCCCGGCCCCTGATTGTCGCCCCCGCCATAAGAAATCCGATCGGAGCGTACCGCAATGGCAATTGCAGTAAGGAACGAAGGGGCTAAGGTCAACGCCAATATCAACGTCACCCCGATGGTCGACGTGATGCTGGTGCTGCTGATCATCTTCATGGTCATCACGCCCATGCTCCAGAACAAGGTGAACGTCGATCTCGCCCAGAGCACCAACGCCACGCCCATGGACGATGCCAACAAGGAAGACTCCGTCGTGGTCGCCATTACCCGCGACAGCAGGGTCTACCTGGGGCAGAACCAGACCAGCATCGCCAATCTCGGCCCGCAGGTGCGCGACGAGCTCGAGAACAAGACCAGCAAGATTGTCTACTTCCGCGCCGACGCCCGCGCCCACTACGGCACCGTCATGGATGCGATTGACGCCGTTCGGACCGCCGGTGTCGAGGAAGTCGGCATGCTGACCGAACAGCAGCAGCCCATATCAACCAGCAGACCAACAGCCGGCGGCCAGTAAATCCGCGAAACCGCGGCAGAAGACGGGAAGAAACGAGGAACTGAATTATGTCCATGAGCGTAGGCGGAGCCGGCGCCCTCAATGCAGAGCCGAACGTAACTCCCCTCATCGACGTGCTGCTGGTGCTCCTGATCATCTTCATGGTCATCGTGCCGGTCACCCCCCGCGGGCTCGATGCCCTGGTGCCGCAGCCCCCCAAGAATCCGAACCAGCAGCAGCCCAACGACCGCACCATCGTCGTCCAGGTCCAGTCTGGCGCCGGCGGCGTTCCCAACTACCTGATTAACGAGACGCCTGTGGCGAAGACCGACCTCGAGAGCAAGCTGAACGAGATTTTTTCCACCCGCGCCGAAAAAGTAATGTTCGTGAAAGGCGACCCCAACCTGGATTTCCAGGCCGTCGCCACCGTCATTGATACGGGCCACGCCGTCGGCGTGGACCATATCGGTCTGATTACGCCGAAAATTGCGGCTGGCCAGTAGCGGGTAATTGCCGGGGAGCACTCCGGTGACCTTGCCTCGGGCCGGGGACGAAGTACAATCGCTTCCGGCTACGTTTTGCCGGGCGTTTAGGCTCCTGGCGAGCTGAAGGAGATGACAGACAGAATGAACCGCATTGCACGTTTACCCTTGCTGGCCGCCGCCACTATCCTCCTGGTGGCTTCCGCGACCGGCTGTAAACGCCTGGAGGCCCGCAATCAGCTCAACAAAGGTGTGCAGGCCTACAAGCAGGCGAAATACGAAGAGGCCATCGACCACTTTCAGCGCGCCGTGAACCTCGATCCCACTTATCCCATGACCCGCCTTTATCTCGCTACGGCCTACGCGCAGCAGGTTGTTCCCGGCCTCGATACTCCTGAAAACCTAAAGACCGCCCAGATGGCTATCAATGGCTTTCTGCAGGTCCTCCAGGAGCATCCGGACGACATCACCAGCCTGAAGCAGATCGCCGCCCTCAATTACGACCTGAAGAAATTCGGCGAAGCCCGGGACTGGCAGCTCAAAGTGCTGAATGCCGACCCCAAAGACGCTGAAGCTGCGTACACCATCGGCGTCGTCGACTGGACCCAGGCGTATGCGAACGCCATCCACGCGCTGCAAAGCGCTGGTTTGCAGGACGATGGCCAGGGCAATGCCAAGATGCCCAAATCCGTCTGCAAGACCATTCAGGACGAGAACACGCAGCTCGTCACCGATGGCCTTGCCTACCTGCAGAAAGCCGTCGATCTTCGCTCCAATTACGACGACGCCATGCAGTATCTGAACCTGATGTACCGCCGCAAAGCCGACCTTGACTGCGGTGACGATGCCGCGCGCAAGGCCGATCTGGCTTCCGCCGGCCAATGGGTCCAGAAGGCCATGGGCGCTCGCAAGGCCAACGAAGAGAAGGCCAACGAAAAAGCCAATGGTGGCGTTGTGATGCAGTAGATCCTGCTTCACTTCAGGACAAAAGGCCCTCGCCCAAAGCGAGGGCTTTTCGTTTCCCCTGTTGTTAGCAAGTGAAAATGTCCGGTTTTAGCAGCAAGTGAAATGTCCGGTTTGTGTTGAATCATCTCGCCGCCGTCGCAGCTGTTGGAAAGTGGGAATCCGGCGGTTTTTGCCGGATTTCCAA
>JBAVUB010000769.1:0-10329 GCA_049696575.1 Acidobacteriaceae bacterium
CTGCACATCCTTCCGGCGGAATCACGGAATAGATAGCGCTTTCGAGAATCAGCACGCGATCGGCGACCGCCAGACCCAGCGCGCCTCCGGAACCGCCCTCGCCGGTGATCACAGCGACGGTGGGCACGCGCAGCCGAGACATTTCGCGCATGTTGCGGGCGATAGCCTCGGCCTGACCGCGCTCTTCGGCGCCGACGCCGGGATAAGCGGCGGGCACATCGATGAGTGCGATGACGGGCCTGCCGAACTTCTCGGCGATTTTCATCGCGCGCAGCGCCTTCCGATAACCCTCGGGGTTGGGCATACCGAAGCGGCGGTGGACTTTGTCTTTAGTCGAGCGGCCCTTCAGATTTGCCAGGACCATGACCTCCTGGCCCTCGAAACGGGCCATGCCGCAGGCCATCGCGGGATCGTCGCCAAAGGAGCGGTCCCCGTGAATCTCGCTGAAATCCGTGAAAACCCGCTCAATAAAGTCCATGGGGTAGGGCCGTTGCGGATGCCGTGCCAGTTCGGTTTTTGCCCACTCCGGAGTGACCGGCGGTGGATTAGTGTCTGGCTGATCGCTCATAGGGAGGGGGGCTGCCCGAGATTGATTGTATGGATGGGAGAGGGGAGGGGCAAATGGCGATGGCTCTGCGCAACATGGGGCGCATCCGATGAATCACGACTCAAGATCGTTCGGCCGAGCCGCTGCTAATTATCGCGGTGCTTGCGCATGTAGACTTCGAACTTCTTCGCAGCTCGGCGGCGTTTCCAGCGGTAGTAGCGGTTGCGCAGGCCGAAGGCGGTTTCGCTGCCGGCAATGGCGAAGCCCCGCCGCGGCGAGAACTTGATGTAGAGGAATCCGAAGAGCGCGCCACCGAGCTGGGAGAAGGCAAACTCCTTTTGTGTTGAGAAAAGCATGGCGAGCGCGATCAGCATGTAAACGGCGACCAGATACTTTGCCTTGATGCTGATGGGAAACGGAAACATCATGAACGGCGTGTCAGCGTAGAGCACGCCGATTGCGATGAGCATGCCGAAGATGCCGCCGAAGCAGCCGTAGAGAACGACGCCAGAGCCCGGCATTGCGAAGTAAAGCGCAACCGCAGCGAGGCCAGCACCGAAAACAGAGACGAAAAAGAGCTCCGCCAGCCAGCGCGAACCGTGGCCGTTTTCCAGCAGGCTTCCCAGAAACCACAGGGAGAGCAACTCGAAGGCGGTGCCGAGGATCGCCGCGCCAGGATGGATGATGAAGTAGGTGAGCAGCTGCCAGATCCACCCATGGTGAACGACCAGATCGGGGTCGAGGGCGAGGAATCCGCCGATTTCCGACGCCAGCGGCCTCGCGACGACGCCGAGGATCAGCAGCCCGAAGTAGGACCCGAGGTTCCAGAGGATTAGAGCGCGCGTGAAGCCACGAAAATCGGGAAAGCCGAGAACGCCGCTGGAGAGACGGGGCACAGGGGATATTGTCTCATTCAGGACGCGCAGGCCGGGGCGCGGGCCACGGGACAACGGCGGCGCTCCGATGTTCGTGAGCATCGACAGCGCGGACGCCGAAGACGACGTTGTCTTTCGACACCGGAATCTGCACGGAGAAGTGCCCTTCCGGGGTGGAAGCGAATTTTCCGTCGGTCACGGCGCCGAGGCGTTCGGCGGGAATCGATCGCTGCCAGTCGGGCGCTGCAAGCGGCCGCCAGACGATCTCGTAATGAGTGCCTGCAGGGGTACCGGGGCCCTGGTCCCACTCAATTTCGGTGTTGTTGAGGGCGTTCGTGAACACCTGCGGCGGTGGCGGGTACAGGACGCTAACGGGTGCGGGAGGAGCGTCGGCCAAAACCGCCATCGTGGCGGCGTTAAGCCGCGCGACACGGGCGACGTAGTCGAAGTCGACAAACTTGAGCAGATCGCCGTACTGGACGTCGTCTTCGACACGCACGTTCTGGTGCTGGTGATTGAAATCCTCGCGCCACTCGGTGAAGCGAACAGCGGCGAATCCATCCTGATTGAAGGAGGTGTGGTCGCCGCCGCGCAGGAAGCGGTCGCGGCGGAATTCCAGCACCGGATCCAGGGCGGATGTGGGTGGGCGCTCGGTGTAGGTCCGGGCGACATCGGCGATGGCACGGGAGAGCTCACGCGAGGGAGAGTCGCTTTCGTAGCCGAGTTGGAGGATGCGGCGAATTTCCTCGGGCGGGGCGCTGGCCGGCACGCTCTCTGAGAAGACGCGGACCGCGTGGGGGTCCTGGAATTTTTCGCCGGGGGTTTTGTTGCCGCCGACGATGTCGTTATTCAGAACGGCTTCCAGATGCCAGCCTTCCTGCTTCGCGTGGTCGGCGAGATGCTTGCTGCCATAGAGGCCCTGCTCCTCGCCGGCCACGGCGACGAAGATCAGGGTGGCGGGCAATTTGAGTTTAGAGAGAGCACGCGCGCATTCGAGGCTGACCGCGACGCCGCTGGCGTCATCGTTGGCGCCCGGAGCTTCGGCGTGCGTATCGGCATTGGTGCTGTTGCGGGAGTCATAGTGCCCGGTGACGAGGATCATCCTCGCCGCCTGCGCGGGATCGCTGCCGCGCATCACTGCGTAGATGTTGGTGAGGGGTGTGGACTGGACGACGCGAGCGCCTGGCGTGGTTCCCGGCTGCTGGACGAAGCTGTCGCGGCGGACTTCGAGACAGCCATTACAGGCGGCCGAGATTTCCCTGAACTGCGACTCGATCCAGTCCGCAGCAGCAGCGGCGCCGGTTCCGGATGGCAGATCCTTGTCCAGGGTGGACAGAGTACTTCGGTTATGGAACGACACGAGGGTGGCAATCGTATGCTGAATCTGCACAGGAGAGATCTGCGAGAGCGCGTGGACAATGGCGGGGTCCGGCGGCATAGGGCGGATGGGTGCGCCAACGGCATCCACGTCGCGGTGGCCGGTGTTGGCAGCAGGCGGGCGGGACTGAGGTTGGGCGGGCAGAAACGCGGGAAGCAGCAGAGCGCAGGTCGAGAGGCGACAAAACTTCATGACTATCGAGTATGCCGCAAATTGGGACGGGAGAGAACGCTTGACGCGGGGGCGATTCTCCTCAAAACTACGGGAGGCTGGAAGGATCGAACCGGGCAGCAGCCGTCGGAACCCGATTCTGCGAATTGCCGACAACATTTTTCATGCTGGCGGCGTCCCTGTGATGGACCCGCAAATTGTTTCTCCTGGTGGAGGGATTCATGCCGATTTGCCCTGAATGCGAGAGCGCTCTCGACTTCGATGAAGATGAAGTGGAGGAAGGCGACGTGGTCGTCTGCGATGAGTGCGGCAGCGAATATGAGATTGTAGCGACCGATCCGCTGGAACTCAGTAAAGTCGAAGAAGACTACGAAGACGAAGAGGAACTTGGAGAAGAGGAAGAAGAATGAGGCGTGGAACTCAGTTTTTCTGGCGGGGATTTTGTGTACCGATACGGCGCAGGTGGATCGCGGTTGGCTGCCTGGCCCTCCTGGGTGTGCTGGGCGGGTGGCCGCCGCTGGTTCAAGGGCAGGACTTCGGGCTCAGAAATCTGCAGGGTAAAGTGCTGGATGGGAAAGACGCGCCGATCAACGGCGCAATCGTGTACCTGCAGAACTCCCGCAACAACGACATCAAGACGTTTCTCTCAGGCGATGACGGAAGCTACCGTTTCGCGGCGCTCTCCGACGACACGGATTACACGCTGTGGGCCGCGTATAAGGGCAAAAAAAGCCCGACGAAGACAATCAGCTCGTTCGACACGCGCAAGCTGGTGGTCGTCGATCTGCACATCAAGTAACCCTGCGGGCTGGAAAACAGGAACGCCACCCGGAATGGGTGGCGTTCGCATTTGTATTCGGAATCGGGCTTATTTTTCGCGCTTCCAGTTCACCAGATCGCCCAGCGTGGTGGTCGAACTGGAGACAGGCTGCTTGTAAGCTTCGACGTCGGCGCGGCTGGCTTCATCACCGCTCACGGCGCGAATGCTGAGGGCAACCTTCTTCTCTTCCTGATTCATGCGGATAATTTTGAAGTCGAGCTCTTTGCCCTGCTCCAGCTTGACCGGGGCGCCATGTCCGTCGGTCGCCTCGGAGACGTGGCAGAGGCCCTCGACTCCCTCGGCAATTTCGACGAACGCGCCGAACTGCGCGGTCCGCAGAACCTTGCCTTTGACGATATCGCCCACACGATGCTGCGCGAAGAAGGTCTCCCAGACATCGGGCTGCAGTTGCTTGATGCCCAGCGAGAGCCGGCGGTTCTCAGGTTCCACGCCGAGCACCACCGCACGCACCTTCTCCCCCTTCTTCAGCACTTCGGAGGGATGCTTCACGCGCTTGGTCCAGCTGAGATTGCTGACGTGCACCAGCCCATCGATGCCGTCTTCGATCTCGATGAACGCGCCGAAGTCAGTGAGGTTGCGCACGCGGCCTTCCACGGTCGCGCCGGTCGGATACTTGTCGGCCAGATGCTCCCAGGGATTCTCGAGCAGTTGCTTCATGCCGAGCGAGATGCGCCGGTCCGCAGGGTTGACCGCGAGAATGACGGTCTCGACGTCATCGCCAGGTTTGACCAGCTTGGAGGGATGCTTCATCCGCTTCGACCAGGTCATTTCCGAAACGTGGACCAGACCTTCGATGCCCTGTTCCAGCTCGACGAACGCGCCGTAGTCGGTGACGCTGAGTACGCGGCCGTGCACGCGCGCGCCGATGGGATAGCGCTCCGCGGCGTCGAGCCATGGATCGGGCGTGAGCTGCTTGAAGCCCAAAGAAACCCGCTGCTTCTCTTTGTCAAACTTGAGAACCTTCACCTGAATCTCATCGCCGACATTGACCAGGTCGCGCGGATGCGTCAGCCGGCCCCAGGACATGTCGGTGATGTGCAGCAGACCGTCGATCCCGCCAAGATCGACGAAGGCGCCGTAATCGGTGAGGTTCTTGACGGTGCCGGTGAGAATCGCGCCCTCTTCCAGGTGCTCCAGAGTATGGGAGCGGCGCTCGGCCTGCTCTTCCTCGAGGATCTCCTTGCGGGAAACCACGACGTTGCCGCGCTTCTTGTTGAGCTTAATGACGCGGACCTGAATCGGCTGGCCAATGTAGGCGTCGAGATTGCGCACCGGGCGCAGCTCGAGCTGCGAGCCGGGCAGAAACGCCTTAATGCCAATGTCCACCGTGAGCCCGCCCTTGACGCGGCCCACCACTGTACCCGTAATCGGGGTCTTCTCGTTGTGCGCCTTCTCCACCGTGTCCCACACACGGAGCCGCTGCGCCTTTTCATAGCCCAGCAGGTAGCCGCCTTCCGGTTCCTCGCGCTCGATCACCACATCCACGGTGTCGCCCGGATGCAGCTTCGGCTGTCCGGTGTGATCGAGGACCTGCTCGAGGGGAATAAGCCCCTCGGACTTCATGCCTACGTCGACGACGACATGCTTGTCAGTGAGCTTGATGACCGTACCGGTGACGATCGCCGAGTCGTCGAAGGCCTGAGCAGCGGCTTCAGCAGCCTGCTCCCGGTCAAAGGACTCGAGGGCTGCAGCGAAGTCTTCCATGCTGAGGTCGGGCTCGTCGTGATGCTCGGGCGCGGCATCGGCAGCGTGCACTTCCGCGAGCACAGCATCGGGCGCTGTCTGGAATGAGGCTTCCGGGTTAGGGGTGGTTTCGGCCGACGGTTCAGACTGCTCCGGCGGAGCTTCCAGCGTTGGGGTTTCCAGTTCGGTGTTCAGAGGGTTGCTCTCGGTTTGTTCAGGATTGAGGACGTGTGCCATAGACAGCTCCGGGACTCAGGCGGCGGCTCCCGGATTCCGCCCCGCAGCGGGGAAACCTGGCTCAACAAGGCGGCCGGATCTCTGGGCTGCAGCTTTCTTCGCCGTCAGCGGGAGGGCTTGGGACCCCGGCGCGGTTCTCGACGAAGTTCGGGGATCGTCGCATCCTCGGTCCCGGTCCAGGCGGAGCTAGCCATCGGAGACGGTGCGCGTGGGATCGCAACATCGATTCCAGGCTGAAGCATCCGGCAGGACAAGGATTGAGCAGGAGCGGCAATCAAGGGCCAGCGCAAGAATCCCGAGCGCGCAAACCCCTGCTAAAACTATAGTGCCGCACTATAGGCATGTCAATTGACGATGGGTGAACAGAACGAGAATGGGACAGTCACTTTCGTTATGCGATTCTGCGCCAATGAGGTTGACTTTTGGGAAAAAAAAGGAGCGACTGGCATCGCTCCTTAAGTCGGTTCAGCAAAGGTTATGGCTCGGACTGTGGTTGCGCAGTCGCCGGTCCCTGCGGAGCAGGCGGTGGCGGTGGCGCTGAACCGTCCGGTGGAGGAGCCTGGCGGCGTTTCCGCCACATATTCTGATCGCCCGGCCCGCCGGGGCCGCGACGCCCGTCGCCCATCATTTTGCCGGAGCGATGCTCTTCCCGCATGGCTTTCAGCTTTTGCCACTGGTCAGGGGTAAGCGTCTTTCGAATATCGAAGAGCATGTGCGCGTTGGCCTTTTCCAGATCGGCGCGGGCCTGCGCAACCGCGTCGATCTGCCCGAGGATCTTTGCCTCGTCCGGTTGATCGGCTTCGATCATCGGATGCAGCAGCGTCTCCTGCTTCTCCAGGTTGGCATTCAGATCGATCAGCTTCAGACGAGACTGCAGGAAGATGTCGTCCATCTGGTGTTTCTGCTGGTCGGTGAGGTTCAGTTGCTGCGCGAGTTGCGGATCATTCCACCAGCGCCCGAAATGGCCGTCGTGAAACGTGCGTTGCATAGGAGGCCCGCCGAAGCCGTATTTGCCGGGACCCTGTAAGGGGTCTGGTCCTCCTGACCCGAAGCCGGGTCCGTCAAAACTCTGGGCAATGGCAAGCCCGGAAGTGATCAGGCAAAACAATGTGCCAAGTATGAAGCTATTCCTGCGTGACATTTTTCTTCTCCGAAACAGCACTTGCGTTGGTGGTTTGGCTACTCAGGTCGGCGAGCGGCCGCAAAGCATCGGGAACATCCTCGGAAAGGTCGCTGTCGATCTGGTTCATCAGAACCGTATCGTCGACGTTGGCGCGCGCATCGACAGGGCTGGGCGGCGAGGTCTTCACCGCGACGTTGGGAGCCGAAGTGTGATGGTGAATGTGGCTGTAGACGGGCACCAGCACAGCCGCGGCGACCGCTGCGGTGAGGGCGGGAGCGAGCAACATGCCAAAGCGGATCGTCTGTCCAGGCCGGGGTTCCACGATTCGGGAACGGGCGGCTTCCTTCTCCGCAATGTGCCGCATAGCCGAACGATAGAGGCTCAAGGCCTCGGCCATTTCGCGCACTTCTTCCCGCGTGGTACCGGATGCGGCGTCCGTATCTCTCCGGAATTTCATTTCGTTCCTCCCATACGCTCGCGGATAATGGCGAGCGCCCGATACAAATGCGACTTCACCGTGCTCAAATTCATACCGATGGTGCCGGCAATCTCGTCCAGCTCCATCTCCTCCACAAAGCGCAACACAAAGACAGCCCGCTGTTGCGCGGATAGACTTCCCACCGCTCGCCAGACCGCCGCGACCCGATCCCGCGCGACGGTAAGACTCTCCGGCGAACTGCGGCCATCCGGGACCCAGTCGCTGATGTCCATCACATCGAGCGACGAGCCGCGCGTCTTCTGCCAGAAGCGCAGACTGCGGCTGCGGAGGTGATCGCGCATCAGGTTGACGGCAATGCGCGTCAGCCAGGTGCTCAGGCTCGAGTCGCCGCGAAACTGGTACCGCGCGCTCCAGGCCTTGAGGAAGCATTCCTGGGTGAGCGACTCGGCGGCATCGCGGTCCGTCAGCGACGAAAGCAGAAACCGCAGAATGCGGGGCCGGTAGACTCGCACGACTTCGTCGAAGTCGGCCAGCTCCAGCATCGCCTGCTCTCGTTTGTCGATGGCGAGCTCGTTGCCTGCGATCTCTTCCATGCGACCAGATAGACGGGATTTCACGGGCCAAGTTTACAGCGGGGCCGCGAAAAGAGCGGGTTTGTGCGCGGCAGTCCTCGGGGCACAACGAGAGCGCCGGTAGGCCCGAGTCTCAGACCCACCTTTGAGGAGCTAACGGGCGTCTGGTGGGAAGGACACCGTACCGAGAGCCAGCACAGGCTCTGGTCCGTAGGCTCCGGGAGCGCGCCCGCGAACGCAGTTCTTGCCGGCCAGCTTGGCCTCGGCGAGGGCCCGTTCGGCTTCGCGCAGAACGACCAGTGGAGAGCGGCCGCGGCTGATGGCCACGCCGAAGCTCGCGTTCAGGGTGGTCGCCTCGTGATCCACAGCGAAGGGCCGCGCCAGGATGGACCCGCGGATGCGGTCAGCGAGCAGCACCGCGTTCTCGAGGTCGCAGCCAGGGAGCGCCAGCAGAAACTCATCCTCTCCGCAACGACCGATGAGGTCGTAACTGCGCAGCTGCCGGCGGAAGCGGTTCGCCAGTTCAATCAGGACGCGGTCACCGGTTTCGTATCCGTAGTCGTGGTTGATCCGTGAGAAATCGTCAAGGTCGAGGAGCATAAGACTGAGCGAGGTCTTCATACGCTGGACCCGGTCGGTCTCCTGAAAGATAAGGCTGAGCAGCGCTTCGCGATTCCACAGGCCGGTCAGGCCGTCGTGCGTGACGTGATAACGCAGCTCTGCCGACTGTTTCTGGACGCGGTTGGTGAGGGCGAGAACCCGCTCCGCCACGCGGATGCGCACCTTCAGCTCGTTGGAGTCGAAGTCGGTCCCGCCCGCCGCGAAGACGAAGTAGTCGTCGGCTCCGCACTGGAGCGCGGCGCGCAGCCGTTCCGTGCTGGGCCGGTCGCTGAGCAGGATGTTCCAGGTCCGTCGCTGCTCCTGGCGGCGCCGCACTTCCCAGACGACTTCACTGGCTCCGGGCGAAGCCAGATCCATGTCCAGCAGGGCGACCGAGGGAGGACTCACACTGTCGATGCGCGCCAGCACGTCGGTTCCGTTGCGCGCGACCTCGATCTGGTAGTGCCATGACTCCAGGATCGCCGCCAGGTAGTCGGTCGTGGTGGAACTGGATGAGCCGATCAGCACAATCGGGCTGGTGCTGACGGTGATGGTGTTCGCGGGCATGCGAAATCTCTCCGGGAACTCAAGGTCCCCTGCCGCGACTATCGGGCAGCCACCCGGAACCTTTAGAAAAGGGCAGGCGGTGCCGGGAAACAGGCCAGATGGGCCGGACCAAGCGATGGGAATTCCCGCTCCGGAAAGTCTCTGTTGACTTTTGCACCGTTAGTAATCAGGATGCGTGCAGATTTTTATGATTGCTACCACACCCTGTGGGAACATTGCGTGAGATAATTCTCTTTCAGAGCCAAGGCATGGTTTTCAGGGCCTGCACGTCGCGACTCTGTCGAGGAGAGAGCGATGAACCCTTCTGTTAAAACAACGCACGTCATCCCCAGACAGCTCCCCCCGGTGCGCCTGGCAAGTGTTTCCACTCTTCTTGTGTGCCGTTTCTGCATGACCACCATCGGAGCCTACAAGACTCCAGAGCAGCGGCTTCTACTCGAAGCGAAACACCTGTGCAGCGACAGGGTAGTGGTGGGTAAGCCTGCGGTGTCCATCCCGTTTAACTAGGCCGGTCTTCTCCGGAAGCCGCGTCCTTGGGAACTTGTGTGTCCCGCCGGATTACTTCGGATAGGTTTCGTTATTGCACTCTTCCATCGTGTGTCCGCAACCCGGATTTTGCGGGACTTGAGCCGGTACCTGTCGTAATCCCTCAAAAGTAGAAGCTGGAATACTCCCAACCCTTGGAGTAGCATTCTGCATCGAAACGCACCAATCCCCCGCGGAGGCTCACTCCTCGGCGGATGCGGCAGTCTTGAGGTGAGGAGATGGAGATGAGAGCAGAATGGGCATGGATGGCGATTGCGGCGATGGCCGTGACGGCTGGTGCGCAGACGACGGCGGCCAACGGTGCGACGAGCGCAGCGGGCACGGTGCAGAACAGCGGATCGCAGGCCACTGCGGCCACCAGCGAATATGGGGCGTCTACCGCGCAGGCGGGGCAGGCTTCCGCATCGGCGGCCCAGGCGACCGGCGTTTCGGCCGAGCTATCGAAGCGGATCGATACCAAAGATGCCAGAGTTGGCGACGAAGTCGTAGCGAAGACCACCTCCGAAGCGCGGCTGGCCGACGGCACGAAACTGCCGAAGGGATCGAAGCTGGTGGGGCACGTCACGGATGTGCGGGCGAAGTCTCACGACAACCATGATTCGCATATCGCGTTTGCTTTTGACCACGCGGTACTGAAGGATGGACGCGAGGTGCCGGTCCAGGCGATGATGCGTTCGATTGCTGCGCCTGCGCCTATCGCCGCGAGCACCGGTGCGGACGACATGATGGCTGCGGGCGGCGGGATGCAGG
>JBAVUB010000770.1:0-6813 GCA_049696575.1 Acidobacteriaceae bacterium
CATCAAACGCCGCGGTATGCGTCTCGACGCCAAACCGGCTTCGAGCATCGGCCGCCACCTGATCGAGCTCCGCCTGGCGGCGCGCGCACAAAGCAAGGTGCGCACCCTCGGCTGCAAACGCCAGGGCGGTTGCCCTTCCAATGCTTGCGCTCGAGCCGGCCACAACGGCAACTCTGCCTTTCAGTCCTGTGTCCATGCGCCCTATGATAGTCGAGGCAGCAACGGCCGGTTCGAATCGAACCCGCCTGGGGAGAGACTGAATTGGCAGACAACGAGAACCTGCAATACACCGGCTTTGACAAGATTCCCGTCGAACACCTGAACCCTCTCATCGATCGCCAGTTTGTTTATGGCGAGCGGGCGATGCTCGCGCGTCTGTTTCTGCGGAAGGGCGCCATCGTGCCCGAGCACAGCCACGAGAACGAGCAAATCACCTATATCCTCGAAGGCGCGTTGCGCTTCACCATGGGCGATGGCCGCGTGCTGACCGTAGGCGCGGGCCAGGTCCTGGTGATCCCCTCCCATATGCCGCATCGTGCCGAGGCGGTGGAGGACACCCTCGATCTCGACGTGTTTACTCCGCCCCGCGCGGACTGGATCGCGGGCACCGATGCCTATCTGAGGAAATAGCGAGACGGAAGTCAGTTCAACGATGCGTCTTCCGGCGGCATCGCCAGTTTGCATTGGTTGCGGCCATCCGCCTTCGCGGCGTACAGAGCGACGTCCACCTGGCGCAATACATCCTCGCGTGGCGGGTAGCCCCACTCCCGCGCGGGCAGAACGCCAATGCTGATGGTGAGGGGTATGGGTCCGCAGGCGGTTGGTATGGGCGAAGCTTCGATGCTGCGGCGCAGCTGATCGGCGCGGGTCATCGCCTCCTTTGCGGCGCAACCGCCCAGGATCACCAGGAACTCTTCTCCTCCCAGGCGACCGACCAGATCATAGGTGCGGACGGCGCGAAGGAATCGCCGGGCCGTCTCGCGCAGGACCTCGTCGCCGATGGGGTGGCCGAAGCGGTCGTTGATGCTCTTGAAGTGATCGAGATCCGCGAGCAGCACCGCGGTGGTTCCGTTCTCACGGGTGGTGCGGGCAATTTCGCGGCCCAGCATATCCAGGATCGCCTCGCGGTTGAGCAGAGAGGTGAGCGAGTCGTGGGTGGCCTTAAAGTGCAGGTTCTCCCGGGCTCGCTTTAGTTCCGCCTCAGTCTCCTTGAGGGCGGTCACGTCCCGCCCGATCCCGATAATCCCAACGGTCTTGCCCTCGGAGTCGCGAAACGGCACCTTGGTGGTGAGCAGCCAGCGAATCTTGCCGTCGCTTTCCCGGATGTGCTCATCCTGGCTCAGCAGTGGCATGTTGGTTTGGATGACCTTTTGCTCATCCTGATAAAAACCAGCGGCCATCTCGGTTGGGAAGTAATCGAAATCGGTCCTGCCGCGCAGTTCCTCGCCCGAGGAGGCGCCCATCACCTCGGCCGTCCCCTGATTCGCGAGCAGGAAACGGCTCTGCTCATCCTTGACGTAGATCAGATCGGGCACGCTGGCCATGACGGCCCTCATCATCGCCAATTCGCCGGGAAAGCTCTCCCCCTGCCCGCGCAGGAGTGAGCTGCGGACGGAGAGCCAGACCAGCCGGCAAGCCACCAGAAAAATCACCAGGATGCAGGCAGCGGCGATCCAGCCAAGCGGGCTGCTGAACAGTCGTGCGAGGGAAGCGAGCAGTTCGCCCGCCGGCCGTAACTGCGATGCGAAGGTGAGCTGTAGCGCAGGTGTCATTACAGTCCAGAGCCTGCGTTGCGAGCCGCAACCAACGGCAGGCCTTCGGACAACTCCCGCCAGAACGCCAGGGTTCCGATACGTCTGCGCGGGATCCCGAACCGGGCGCAGAGCCTGGTTCGAATCATCTCCGGGTAGACGACTGGCATTCTAAACCATCGGCTCGCGGCTCAGGGGAGCGGGAGTAGTACTTCAGGCCGGGCCGGTTCGCAGGCACACAACCGCGCCAGCATGCCTCGGAAGGCGAAGGCGACGAAGCCAGGGGCAAACGCAATGTTCGTCCGAACTACCGAGAGATGGGCGGTAATCGCGAAGAATCCGACGGCTAAACGGGAGCCGCCTGAAGCCTGCCTATTTCTTTTCTTTCTGAGCTGCTTTCTGCCTGGCCCAGCGCCGCCTCTGCGCGGCGGCAATGCGGGCCCGCGCATCGGCGCTGAGGAAGCGCTTCTTGCGGGGGCGGTTACCAAACGAAGCGGGGGAGATCCGGGAGCCTCCCGTGCTGGCGAGCAGGGCACGGACTTTCTCGAGGCGGCTGATTTCTTCATCGATTGCAGCAACTAGTTCTTCACGTGTCATTTTTTCTCTCGTATGTGACAGGAGCCAATAATCCAGGGAACGGATGCAACATCGCCTACCATAACAAATTGAGTGGGTTGTTACAAAATAAATTGCCGTTGGGAGCGCCTCGACCGGTGACCTAAAAGGTAACTGTTCTGAATTGGCACATTAACTTAGAATTCGCAGGTTTTTCTCCCTCCTGTAAGCTCCCGTTCGCCTCCGTGCAGCAAGATGAACGCGTGTTCACCTTCAGAGGTGTGGTCGTGCCGCGCCGCCTGGCAACCGTCGCGGATCATCCTATAGACGTGCAGCCCGGGGGTAGCGTTTCAGTCCCGGGGCCATTTGTCGCCCAGCCCCTGCATATTTCCATTCAACTGGGGAAGTACGAAATCCGCCTGGCCGAGACGCTGGCCGAGCGCGAGTCCGCCTGCCGCCTGCGCTTCAAGGTCTTCAATATCGAGCTGGGCGAGGGCCTCGAGTCGTCTTTCAAGACAGGTCTGGACCAGGACCAATTCGATCTGTTCTGCGACCATCTGATCGTCGAGGACCGCTCGCGGCGCGAAGTCGTCGGCACTTACCGCATGCAGTCAGGCACGACCGCGGCACAAAAACTGGGCTACTACAGCGAGCAGGAATTCGACTTTTCGCCTTACGAACCGATTCGCAGCCAGGTGCTTGAATTAGGACGAGCCTCGATCGCTCGCGAGCATCGCACCAGCGAAGTGCTGACACTCCTGTGGCGAGGTATCGCGCAATATGCGCGGTTCTATAGCCTTCGCTACCTCATCGGCTGCTCGTCGCTGAACTCGCGCGATCCGCGGGAGGGATGGTCGATGTACCGGCAACTTACTGCATTTCGGGCGCCGGAGCCATTTCGGACGCGGCCAGCCAGCTCCTGGAAGCTACCCGCGGAGGCAGCGGACGTGCAGGATGAGGTCAAGGTTCCAAAATTACTGAAGACGTATATTGCTGTGGGAGCGAGAATCTGCGGCGCACCAGCATGGGATCGCGAATTCGGAACGATCGACTTTCTGACGCTGCTCGATCTGGCGCAGCTCTCTCCGGCAGCGAGGCACCGCTTCCTGCCGGACGTCCCGGCCTCGCAGGTGTCTTCCGAGCCGGCCTGCGCCTGCTGATCCTCCTGGTCAGCCTGACTGAAGTCGCGGTTCGTTTCTTCTTTCTCCGGCTGCGCTTCGGCTCGCGGCTGGAACTCTGGCAGCGCGCCCATTGGCTGCATCAAGCGTGCACCATCATTCTGCGGCGTCTGGGCATGCGGCTGGAGTGCCGGGGCTCGCGACCTGGGCAAGGCCTGGTCTGCTCCAACCATCTCACTTACTTCGATATTCTGGTCTACGCGGCAGCAGCGCCGTGTGTCTTCGTCTCCAAGCGGGAAGTGAACCGCTGGCCGGCTTTCGGGTTCTTCGCGCGCTGCGGCGGAACCGTTTTTGTGGACCGGCAGAGCCGCGCCAGCGCGGATGAGGTGGTTCGCCAGATCGGGGCGGTGCTCGCAACCGGCGTGCCGGTTCTGCTGTTCCCTGAGGGAACCAGTTCCAGTGGCGCCGCGGTGCTGCGTTTTCATCCCACGCTGCTCGAAGCGGCGGTGCAGCAGAGCGTCGAGATCGCTCCGGCTGCGATCGGATATCGCGCGCGTGACACCGCCGAGCGCGAACTGTGCTGGTTTGACGACGCTCCTTTCCTGCCGCACCTGCTCCAGACCTTGACCTACCGCGGAATCGTCGCCGAAGTGGAGTTTTACCCGGAGCGCAGCGTGTACGCAGACCGCAAGACCGCTGCGCTGGAGCTGCACGATAAAGTGGAGGCGATGCGGACGCGCATGGCGCGCGAAGCCGGCGCGTGATTCGGGAAGCTACTCCTCGCCTTCTCGCGTCGCCAGGTCCGTCAGCTGTTTCCGCCAGTCGAGTGACTCGATAAAGACCCGCGAATCGCGCCAGTGTTCGCGGACCAGAACGCGCAGCTCGAGATACACGCGCGTGCCCAGCAAAGCCTCGATCTCGCGGCGCGCGCCGGTGCCGATCTCCTTCAGCTTGCTGCCGCCTTTGCCGATCAGGATCGCCTTCTGCCCGGCGCGCTCGCAGTAGATCGCCGCCGTAATGCGCGTGAGCGGCTTCTTGCTGTCAGGCTCCGGCTCTTCGAAGCGCTCGACAACCACGGCCGAAGCGTAGGGAACTTCTTCGCCGGTTTCGGTGAGGATGCGCTCGCGGATCAGCTCGGCAACGAGGAAACGCTCGGGCTGATCGGTGAACTGGTCTTTGGGAAACCAGCGCTGGCCTTCCGGCAGATACTCGGCAATTTTGTGCAGAAGCAGCTTCAGCCCGTCGCCGGTTTTTGCTGAAACCGGAATGACCTCGGCAAAGGAGTGCAGCGCGCTGAGGCCGGCGATGAGCGGCAAGAGCCTGTCCCGCGGCACCAGGTCGATTTTGGTGACGACCAGGAAAACCGGGCAATCGAGTTTGCGGATCATCTCGAAGGCGAGCGCTTCCTCGCTGGCCCGATCCAGCTTCAGCGGAGCTTCTTCAGTTTTGGCCTGCCTCCGTACCGCGTCGACGACCAGGAGCACCACGTCGCGGGTCATGAGCGCCTCGTGGATTTCGTGCATCATGCTGCGGTCGAGCTGCGAGGCGGGGCGGTGAATGCCAGGCGTATCGACAAAAACAATCTGCGTGGGCGGATGCTTGCCTTTCCGCTCCGGCACTTCGACCATGCCGTGAATGCGGGTGCGGGTGGTCTGCGGTTTCGCCGTCACGATGGCGACTTTCTCGCCGATGAGGGCATTCAGCAGGGTTGACTTGCCCGCGTTAGGACGCCCGATGATGGAGACGAAGCCGGATCGCATTTTCATCGCTGGGGATAGATTAGCGAATCACGATGCCGGTCCGGTTCGGCGCTGGTTTTTGATGGACGAAGGCGATCCCTCCGTCAACGCGATCGGCTCTACGTGAGCCGTTCGAATAACGATCCGCGCAAGGGGTAATTGCTGGCGACGAACTCGTCCCAGGCCCCGCGCCTGCGATCTCCCGGCTCATTCGCCTGTTGTTTACTATGGTCGCCGTTGGCGATGACCTCTTCCGCGGCCGGACGGGCGCGGTCCAGGTGCCCGTTCGTCTGCTGCCTGCTCCTGTCGACGAGGGCGCTGACCTCTTCCGCGGCCTGGCGGGTGCGATCTACGTACACGTTCACCTGCTGCTTGCTCCTGTCGACAAGGGCGCTGACCTCTTCGGTGGCCTGGCGGATGCGATCCACGTAGGCGTTCACCTGCTGCTTGCTCTGGTCAACCATGGCGCTGACTTCTTCCGCGGCCTGGTGGGCGCGAGCCACATGCTCGTTCACCTGCACCTTGCTTTGGTCGACGAGGGCAGCCACCTGCTGCTTGCTCTGGTTGACAATGGCGCCAACCTCTCCCGCACCCTGGCGGGCGCGATCCACGTACTCGTTCACCTGCTCCTTGCTTTGGGTTACGAGAGCCGCCACCTGCTGCTTGCTTTGCTCGACAATCGCGCTGACCGCTTCTTCGGCGTGGCGGGCGCGCGCGCGCAGAGACTCGGTGTCCTCGGCGGGGCGGTCGGGGATGTCCTGACGCGTTTTACGGCCGAGTTTTGGCGGATAGAGAAGTCCAGCCAGAACGCCGGCGCCCAATCCGGCAAAAACCCAGGCCAAGCCGTAATTTTTTCTTTCCTTTGGCACTTCGGAGACTCTTCTTTCGTAATTCGGGACGATGAATGATGATCGCCACCGCGGGGAATTACTTTCAATGACCATCGTGTGCTCTGAGCTACAACTAGCTGAAGCGGCGTGTAACACCTTTGGTCGGCGGGTGGCCAGAGGAGAAAGGGCCGCAGGGGCTAAAGCCCGATTCATTTTGCGGCGGTTGGGGCACGACCAAGGTCGTGCCCTGATACAAAACCGATTATTTCCGCAGGCTGCGGAGCCGTGCCCCTTCAAAGAGGCGCATTTTTCCGCGGGCTGTGAAAGCCGTGCCCCTTCACGGAACGGTGTTTTTCCGCGAGGTCAGTGGTCAGTGGGCAGTGGGCAGTGGTCGCAATGGGCCAGCGAGAGGCGTTTGGCAAAAGGCGATTAGCGGCAAGCGCTTAGCGAGAGACGTTGTGAAGTCGGCCTGGGGTGAACCTTATTGCTGCGATCCCGAAGGGCTGGTATGAACCTTATCGCTGCGATCCCAGCGGGTCCGGGCCGTGAGGGTACCCCCCGGGGGTGGGCCGATGGGTATTTCCATTGATTTTGTGGGAGTTGCTGGGTACCAGGTTTGGGGTATTACCCTCCCAGGTGCAGGGCACCGGGCACCGGGCACCGGTTGCGGGGGACAGGCGTCGGGCGTGGCGGAGGCTTCGAGGTCGAAGGAGTCTTCGGGCTGGGGTTCGTCGGAGTGGTATTCGTCGGGCGGGGCTGGGGTTGGGGGAGGGGTTTCTCGGGCGCGGATGCTGGTGGCCCAGTGGGCGGCGGATTCCGG
>JBAVUB010000771.1:0-8646 GCA_049696575.1 Acidobacteriaceae bacterium
ACAGGTAGGGGAGACGTCGAACAATGCCAGCGTGTTGTTCACGATTTATAACAATGTGCCGATTCCATGCGCGGGCGGCGCCGGCACATGCGGAGCGCCCCTGATCGTCAACTCCATCACTTTTGGGGTGAGCGACTATACCGTCACCGGGGAAGGAGGGGTTTCGAGTCCCTGCACCACGTTCCCGGCCACTATTTCCGCAGGCGGAAACTGCACCTACGTCGTGGTGTTCACGCCCACGCAGGCGGGCAGCCGCAACACCACGATGACCATTGCGAGCAATGACCCGCAAGGACCCGTGCAGTTGCCTGTCTACGGCACCGGTCTCTCGTTGCCGCTCGCCGAACTACTGAATACCGAGCTGGACTTCGGCAACTCCGCCATTGGCGTTGCCAGTCCGCCCATCACCACCATGCTGCTCAACAGCGGCCAGGCTCCGCTGAATATCTCCACGATGACGCCGAGCGCGAATTTCGCCATCTCTGCGAATACCTGCACGGGAACCCTTGCGCCGCAGGCGACCTGCAGCATTTCCATCACGTTTACACCGCCCTCGGCCGGATACTTCACGGGCGCGCTGACCATCACGGACAACGATGCGATCGGAACTCAGCAATCTCTCACCATGACGGGCACCGGCGCGACCGGCCCGCAGCTGCGTATCGTGCCGGCGGTTTTGAATTTTGGGAATCAGCCGATTAACGTCGCCAGTGCTGCGCAAACCGTCACCATCACCAGCACCGGCGACACGACGGTCGCGTTCCCGGCCAATGCAGTCACCAGTACGGCGGATTTCATTCTGCAGGGAACGACCTGCGGAACTTCGCTCCCCTTTGGGAGCAGCTGCACGGCCACCGTGGAGTTTAAGCCGACGACCGCCCAGCTTCCTGAGATGGGTACGCTGCTCATCTCAGACAATGCGACGGGCAATCCGCAGCCGATTTATATGTCGGGGACTGGCGTGGAAGGAACGACGGCCTCGACCACAACTTTGGCCTCGTCCGTGAATCCAGCGACAGCGGGCCAAGCGGTAACCTTCACTGCAACCGTAAAAGGGCCTTCCGGAAACACCACGGTGCCGACGGGAACGGTAACTTTCCTGGATGGAACGGCGTTTACAACACTGGGAACGGGCACGCTGAACGGCAGCGCCCAGGCGACCTACACCACGTCGACGCTGAGCGCGGGGTCGCACTCCATCACCGCGGGGTACGGAGGCGACACGAACTTCTCCTCATCAGTCTCCAACGTTGTGCCAGAAGTGGTGAACGTGACCACGAAAGCGGCCACGACAACAGCCGTGGCATCGTCGGCAAATCCGGCGGCGGTGGGAGCGGCGGTGACCTTCACGGCGACGGTGGCCGGACCCTCCGGCAACACCACGGTGCCGACCGGCACGGTGACGTTTATGGATGGAACGACGACGCTGGGTACGGGCACGCTGAATGGCAGCGCGCAGGCGACCTACAGCACGTCTGCGTTGAGCGCGGGGTCGCACTCCATCACCGCGGTATACGGGGGCGACGCGAACTTCTCCGGGTCGACTTCCAGCGTTCTCACCCAGACCATCGGTACTGCGGGTTATTCGCTGAGCGTCAATCCAACTACCCTCACCGTCACCGCCGGACAGTCCGGAATGACGGTCGTATCGGTCACGCCGGCGTTTGGCTTCAGCCAGCAGGTAGGCTTCACCTGTACGGGATTACCGGCGGCGAGCTCCTGCAGTTTCTCTCCGTCGACGGTCACGCCCAGCGGAAGCAGCGCGTCGACGACAACTCTTACGGTAGCCACGGACGTTTCGGCCACCGCGCTCTTTAGAACCGACCCTCGGAACCATCGTGGATTTGGCGCTGGGGTACAGACTTTCCTGGCCGTTGTGCTGATCGGCCTCAGTGGCCTGGTGCGCACCCGCCGCAGAGTCAGTAGCTTCTTCTGCGCCGCGCTGTTAATGGTGAGCCTGGGCGCGGTGATCGCCGGCTGCGGTGGCGGAGGTGGCAACCACAGCAGCGGAGGAGGTGGCGGTGGTGGCGCAACCACTCCGCCAGGAACGAGCACTGTGACCGTGACGGGAACCGCGGGCACACTGAGCCAGACCGTTACCTTCACGCTGACCGTACAGTAGAGATGGGAGCGAACCAATGCGTGGTGCGGTCGATCCATCGCATGCGCGTTTGCGCTGCGGCTATCTGCCCATCGCAACGGAGGCACTTACCGCAGCGCGCCACCATAGTTCTTCCAATCGATGCATATGGCGTACAGAACGCCATAGTTCCTGAGCGTGCGTGGCGTTCATCCCACGTTTTCGGGCATTGATCACGGAGGAGTACCCTCTTAACCCAACGTTCTTTGGCAGGTCGATTGCAGTTCAGCGAAGATAGAGGCCGTAAACGACATAACAAGAGTAGGGTTGAGGGAGTGACAGCTTCCCGGAGCACCTAAGAATTCACAACATTCTGTCCCTGGAGAATTGCATGCGAAGGACCTTTACGACCCTCGTTTTGGCAGTCGTCGCCCTGGTTGTCCTGCCGGAAACTCTCCAGCGGGCGCGTGCGCAGGCAGATCCCTATCCGGCCATGGCTCCTCTGGAGCAGTATCTGATGTCAAAAGATGCGGAGATCGCGCTGGCTCGCAGTGCGGCACCGCCCTCCATCTCCGACAACGCTGCCGTGATGGTGCTGGGGCCGGAGGGATACTCGACCGCCGCGCCCGGCACGAACGGCTTTGTCTGCTACGTGGAGCGATCCTGGGCCAAGACCACCAGCGATGCAGAGTTTTGGAACCCCAAGTTGCGCGCCCCCAACTGCTTCAATGACGCTGCGGCCCGGAGCATTACGCCGATCTACATGATGAAGACCCAGCTCGTGCTCGCAGGCAAATCGAAGGCGGAGATCGCACAGGCCATCGGGGCGGCCTTCGCTGACAAGAAGCTGCCCGCGCTGGAACCGGGCGGAATGTGCTACATGATGTCGAAGGAACAGTACCTCAACGATCAGGGCAAGAGCTGGCACCCCCACGTGATGTTCTATAGCGCGGGCGACGTCGCGAGCAGCTGGGGCGCGAATCTGCAGGGCTCGCCAATGATCGCGGCCCATGATCCGGAGTCTCGGGTGACGATTTTCATGGTCGTGGTGCGCCACTGGTCGGACGGGACACCGGGCCCGAACTAACCAGCCCACCCTGCGGGATTCTTCCGAATATTTCGGGTAAGCGGCTTGTCAGAGACAGGCACAAGCCTTCGCCGTGCGCCCGCCGGAGCGTGCCGTGCGTGATCTCCGAGTCTCGTCAGCGCTTCTTGCTTTGCCGACTCCACTCTCTGCAATATCAGCGTGCCCGTAGCGCTCGCGCCGCACTCCCTCTCATCGTGTCGAACTTCCAATTGATGCATGTATTCCTACGTAACGCCATAAGTGTGACGTGTGATTTTCGCTCACCCCAGCTTTAGTGCGGTTCATCCCCAAAATGTCATTGTTGGACCCAACTGGTTGTGGTCCGTCACTTGCTTTTAATGCCGGTGCACCAGGCATGCGCGAAGTTACAACGCTGCCATGCAAAACGCTCTGTGCTTAGTTTCTTCCGGTTTCTTCAGTAGCTGACGGAAATAGATCCCCGTCCCCGGGCGGGTCTGTTCTTCTTCCTCACCGGGCCGCAAGCAGCTCGCCCGGACGGTCGTGCAGATGCACAACGAGCAACCTTATGGAGGATCTGTAATGACGCAACTCAGACTACGATGGATCATCGCTCTGGTGGTGGCCGCGCTGTGTACCGGCGTCAGTCTCGACCGGGCGCTGGGACAAGCAACCAATTCAGGAACCGTGGTCGGCCAAATCACCGACCCCAGCGGTGCTTTGATACCGGGAACGAAGGTCACGCTGACCGATGCCGGTGCCGGCATCACGTTGTACAGCCAGACCAACGATGAGGGCAAATATATCTTCCCCAACGTGCCACCCGGCACTTACGCGATCACGGCGACGAAGTCGGGCTTTTCTTCAGCAAAGTCGGTTGGCCTGGCCGTGAGCGTCAGCTCTCAGCTGACGGCAAACCTGACGATGAAAGTCGGCGGCACCACGGAGACGGTGGAAGTGCAGGTCATCGGCACCGAGCTGCAGACGCTGAACTCGACGGTTGGCCAGACGATTCCCCAGGAAGCCATCGATGCGCTGCCCAGCCTGAACCATGACGTGAACACGTTCACGACGATGCAGCCAGGAGTCGATCCCACCGGCAGCGTGGCCGGAGCGGTGAACGACCAGAGCACCTTCCTGCTGGACGGCGGCCAGGTCACCAACGATATGGACGGCAGCATGGCGGTCTACACCAACAGCTTCGCGGGCGACCCTACGGGCATGATCGGGGCCAACGATCCGACGGGGGTGATGCCGACGCCGCAGGACAGCGTGGAGGAAGTGAAGGTCAACACCGCCAACCAGACCGCGGACTTCGACAACTCGGCGGGTGCGCAGGTGGAATTTGTGACGCCGCGCGGCACCAACCGCTGGCATGGCGGAGTCTACGAGTACTACCTGGACAACGGATTCGATGCGAATACCTGGGACAACAACCAGAATGGAATTCCGCTGACGCAATATCACTACAGCCGGTTCGGGGCCAAGGCGGGCGGCTTTATTCTGCCGGCGTTCCTGGGCGGGAGAACCTATTTGTTCGGGTTCTTCGAAGGGTTCCGGTATCCCCAATCGGCCACGATCAGCAGGGCGGTTCCGTCGCCCAGTCTGATGGCGGGAACCATTTATGCCGCGAATGCGAGCGGCACTATGGTTCCTTACAACCTGAAATCGATCGATCCGCGCGGCATCGGCCTCAATCCTGATGTCGCGGCCATGTGGAGCAAGTACGAGCCGAAGGGAACGATTTCGGGTAGTCCCGGAGCCGCCCTTTGCGGACCCCTGACGAACACCGTGTGCGACGGGTATAACGCGGTAGCGTTCCTCGCGAACATGTCGGAACCGCTCACCAGCAACGACATGGCGTTCCGCGTCGATCACGCTTTCAGTTCGAAGTGGAACTGGTTTGCCAGCTACCGGTACTTCAAGCTGAGCCAGCTCGGCCCACAGCAAATCGATATCGGCGGGTTCTTCCCGGGCGACAAGCTGGGCGTGCCGAAGGCACTGGCGAACCGCCCGCAACAGCCCTGGTATCTGGTGACCGGCCTGACCACCAGCATCACAAGCAACCTGACCAACGACTTCCACTACAGCTTCCTGCGCAACTTCTGGCAGTGGGGCGACAACAACGCGCCGCCGCAGATTTCCGGACTGGGCGGAGCGCTGGAGCCGACCGGAGAAAACGCGACCTATGCGCTGACTCCATTCAACGTGAACGCGCAGAGCATCCGCACCCGCTTCTGGGACGGGCAGGATCACTTCTTCAGCGACAATCTCTCGCTGCTCAAGGGCAACCACCTGCTCCAGTTCGGCGGCCAGTTCCAGCATAACTACAACTACCACCAGCGCAGCGACAATGGCGGCGGGATCAACTTCACGCCGACCTATCAATTGGGCGACGAGGGGGGATCAGGCGCCGTGGATATGTCCGATCTGGGGGGCGGATACCCTTCGAACAACACGACGGCCCGCATGGCGGCGGCGGCTCTGGGCATCGTGACCGACTCGCAGGTGGCCTACACCCGCAGCGGCCCCAGCCTGACTCTGAACCCGCCGCTGACCCACGCGTTCGATCAGATGAACATCGACTATTACAACGCATACTTCAGCGACAGCTGGCACATCAAGCCGAGTCTTACCGTGACCTACGGTATGGGCTACACGCTGGAAATGCCGCCGGTCGAGAAGAATAACAAGTCCACGGTGCTGGTGGACGCGGCCGACGAGCCGGTTGTGACCAACGACTATCTGACCCAGCGGAAGCTGGCCGCCGAACAGGGCCAGGCATACGACCCGGAACTCGGGTTTGCGCTGGTCAATAACGTGGGAGCGGGCGATAAGTATCCCTACGATCCGTTCTATGGATCGTTCAGCCCGCGTGTAGGCGTGGCGTGGAACCCGAGCTTCTCTAAAGCGACGGTGGTGCGCGGCGGCTACGGGCGCATTTACGGACGCCTGAACGGCGTGGATCTGGTGCTGGTGCCGCTGCTGGGCACCGGGCTGATCCAGGCGGTGCAATGCAAACAGAACTTCATGAACGGCACTTGCGGAGGAGGCAATCCGACGGCGGCGAATGCCTTCCGCATCGGCGTTGACGGCAACACCGCTCCCTTACCTGCAGCCGCTCCCACGCTGCCCCAGCCAGCCTATCCGGGATATAACCTGATCGCCGGGGCGGCCAGCGAAGCGATGGATCCGCACTTCCGTCCCAACGTCGTCGACTCGCTCGATCTGACGATTCAGCGGCAGGTCGGCCAGAAGTCGCTTCTGGAGGTGGGCTACATCGGCCGTATTATTCATCACGAATATCAGCCGGTCAACCTGAACGCGGTGCCCTACATGATGTCGCAGGGCGGTCAGCAGTTCCAGACTGCGTATGCCAATCTACAGAGATACCTTGGCTGCGCGACGTCGGCGGCTGCCTGCGGCGCCAGTGTACCGGCAGCGGGGACGGCGGCGTATACCAGCTACATCAGCTCCGCTCCTGCGCAGGCGTTCTTCGAGTCGGCGCTGAAAGCATCGGGCTACTGCAACGGGTACGCGAGCTGCACTGCTGCTGTTCTGGATCAGGAAGGACCGAACGGCACGGGGAACCTGCTGACCCAACAGGTCTGGAGCATCTGGTCGGATCTGGACAACGGCTCGTTCAATTTCCCCCGCACGATGATGAACACGCCGATTCCGGGCTCCCCGTTTGGAGGGAACGGAGCAGAGAGCAGCGGCATTGCCGAGAACGCCAGCGTGGGCTACGGGAACTACAACGGCGGCTTTATCAGCTTCGGCACCCGCGGCTGGCACGGCCTGACCATGCAGCACAACTTCACCTACAGCAAGGCGCTGGGCACCGGTGCCGACGTTCAGGCCACCAGTGAATACACGCCGAACGACCCCTTTGATCTGCGGAAGATGTACGGCCTGCAGAACTTCTACCATAAGTTCGTCTACAACACGTACGTCGTGGCGCAGGAGCCGTGGTTCAAGGGCCAGAACGGTCTCCTCGGACGCGCGGCCGGAGGCTGGGAGTTCGCCCCCATCTTCACCGCCGGGTCCGGAACGCCGCTGAACTGCCTCCCTGCGGCGGGTGGGCAGGGCCAGGCATTCGGCGCTGCCGATGATGTCAACTACGCCGATAACGAGCAGTGCGTGTTCACCTCGCCTTATAAGGGCGGACACTCGGCTCATTTCGGAGTCGCCGGCAGCAACGGCATCGGAACCGCCACCTCGTTGACACCGGTGAATTACTTCAAGGATCCGGCGGCGGTGTTTGCCCAGGTGCGCGGACCCATCCTGGGCATCGACAACCAGAACCCGGGACAGGGACCGATCACCGGGATGCCGTACTGGAACATGGATGGGCAGATCAAGAAGGACATCCGGATCATGGAATCAGCGACCTTCGAGTTCTCGTTCATCGCCACCAACATGCTCAACCACCGCCAGTTTCTCGATGCCGCCAACGGGACCCTGTGCCTGTGCACTCCCTCCAGCTGGGGCGTGCTCAACGCACAGACCAACCCGCCGCGGCAGATGGAGTTCGGCGGCCGCATCACCTTCTAAATCGTTGCCGAGCAGCCGGAGCGGAAACGCTCCGGCTTGCGCAGCAACAGTTCGGGCGGGAGTCCCTTCACGGGGCTTCCGCCTTTTCCTTATGGGGCGGGAATATTTCCAGTTAGCAGGGCGAATCGCTCCTCGGACTTCACCGTTGTCCGAAGAGCCTGTGGAGCGAATCAAACGCGAAGGATTCCGTGCGGGCGGGCCGGCTTGCAACCGTGCGGCCTCCTCCTGCGGAGGCCGCACCTATCGCCCGCGGTTAGTGCCACCTGTCATCGGTGCCTGTCGATGCATAGCTCTGTGACAACAGCTCACGCCTCAGTATCCCCCGCGCTGTCCTGCTGATCGGCAAAATCTTGCCGTTGCGCAAGTGAACGAAGGCGTTACCGCATCGCGGAAGATCGAACTCCGTCACATGGTCCAGATTGACGATCGCGCTTCGGTGGACGCGAACAAAGCGCTCCGGATCCAGGCGCATGAATGCGTTGGTGATGGTCGTTCTGTGATCGTAGCTGGTGCTTTGCAGATGCAGCCGAACCAGGTTTCCGTGGCTCTGAATCCACAACACATCGCTCATCGATACCAGGACGATTTTGTCGCCTGCCTTCACCGCCATGCGATGCAGGTACTTCTCACGCGCTGCTCCGTGAGCTTTCATCAATTCAGGGGCGGAATGAATTCCATAGGCAGGCCCAGCTTCGATGACTTCCAGATGTGGGGCGCCGGAATGCACATGCTCCGACCTTCCCGAGCTGGGTTCTTCCTGACTTGAATACGAGGCCTTCCATCCAGGGGTGTTCATAAATCAACTCCGTTTGCCCGATCGATTAGAGAACTGACGCGGATAACTGCAGGGTGTGGGCGTTTCGTCGGTCAAAGACAGTTCTTCAATGAACAGCCACTCGGCGTCTCAACTGCTGTGCCCCATCATGCTTCCTCGCGGGGGTGACTTGACGCTTGACGATCCTTGAAT
>JBAVUB010000772.1:0-5672 GCA_049696575.1 Acidobacteriaceae bacterium
GTCGACGACATCCACCAGGTTCCCGAAGGCGCGCGGGTGATTTACTCGGCGCACGGGGTTTCGCCGGCGGTCCGGGAGCAATCCAAAGAACGGAACCTGAAAGTGATTGACGCGACCTGCCCACTGGTGACCAAGGTCCATGTGGAGGCGGTCAAGTTCGCGCGGCAGGGGTATTCGCTGGTGCTGATCGGGCACCGGGATCATGACGAGATTGAGGGCACGCTGGGCGAAGCGCCGGACGTCACACAAGTCGTCTCGAGCGTGCAGGAAGTGCAGACGCTGGAAGTGCCGGATCCGGAGCACGTGGCGTATCTGACGCAGACCACGTTGTCGCTGGATGAGTCGCACGACATTATTCAGGCGCTGAAGATCAAGTTCCCGAAGATCGTTGGGCCGCATTCGCAGGATATCTGTTACGCGACGGAGAACCGGCAGGTCGCGGTGAAGAATGTCGCCCACAGCGCGGACCTGGTGCTGGTGGTGGGATCGAACAACAGCTCGAACTCCAACCGCCTTGTAGAAGTTTCGCGCAATTTGGGCACCCAGGGGTATCTCATTGACAGCGCGGAAGCGATCGATCCGGTGTGGCTGAAGGGCGTGAACAACGTCGCAGTCACGGCGGGGGCTTCGGCGCCGGAGATTCTGGTCGAAGGCGTGATCGATTATCTGAAGAGCAGCGGTTTTGGGACCGTGGAGGAGGTTGAGGTCATGCCGGAAAACGTCCGGTTTGGGCTTCCTCCTGAGATTGTGCAGGCCATCCAATCGGCTCCTCCGGCAACCCCTGCGGGAGTCTAGCGAACTGGCGCGGGCAGCGCATCGTAGTATGAACTGTTTTTGCTGAATACTATGAGCACACCTCTCCAAAAAATCCGGCCGAAGCTTAGTTCTGAAAGCCCTTTTGCGGTTGACGAACCTGCGAGCAGAACCCCGGCACAAGTGGTGAAGTTTGGGCGGATCGATGCCGCTCTGGAAGACGTGGCGCGGTCGATCGAGCGCTCGCGGGATTCGATCCTGGCGCGCCAGCATCCGGAAGGCTACTGGAGCGGGGAACTCGAAGGCGACTCGATGCTGGAGGCCGACTACATCTTCCTGCACGTGCTGCTGGGCACGGGCGATGCGGCGAAGATGCAGCGGGCGCTCACCGAGATCCTGCGTTATCGAAACGAAGATGGCAGCTGGTCGCTGTATCCGGGTGGACCGGGGAACATCAGCCTGTCGGTGAAGTGCTATTTCGCGTGCAAGCTGATGGGGTGGTCGGCGGACGAGCCGCTGCTGGTGGAGACGCGGGAGTGGATTCTGGCCCAGGGCGGCGTGACCGCGTGCAACACCTTCACGAAGATTTATCTGTGCTCGCTGGGGCAGTACGAGTACAACTCCGTGCCCGCAATACCGCCGGAGATCGTGCTGTTTCCGAGCTGGTTCTGGTTCAATATTTACGAGATTTCGGCTTGGTCCAGGGCAATCCTGGTGCCGCTGTCGATTGCGTACGCGAAGAAGCCGTACAAGAGGATTCCGCCGGAGCATGGGATCAGCGAGCTGTTTGTGGGCGGGCGGGAGCATGCGGATCTGCGGCTGCAGTGGGATGGCGAGCACGTTGTCAGCTGGCGGAATTTCTTCATCTTCATCGACCGGCTGACGCACTGGTTCGAGCGCATTCATATTCGCCCGCTGCGCTCGCTGGCGCTGAAGCGGGCGCAGAGGTGGATGCTGGAGCGGCTGGAGATGTCCGATGGGCTGGGCGCGATTTACCCGGCCATTTTGAATTCGATCATCGCGCTGCGGTGCCTGGGCTATTCGCTCGACGATCCCCAGGTGATTCGCGCGATGGATGAGTTCGAGAAGCTGGGGATCGACGAGCCGAAGGGGACGAAGGACTATCCGGAGCCGACCTTCCGCATGCAGCCGTGCATGTCGCCGGTGTGGGATACGGCGCAGGCGGTGTACGCGCTGGGCGAGGCGGGCGTGGATCGCAGAGATCCGCGGCTGCTGCAGGCTGTGGACTGGATGCTGTCGAAGGAAGTGCGCCACAAGGGCGATTGGGCAGTGAAGAATCGGCATGCGCAGCCGGGCGGATGGTACTTCGAGTTCAACAATGAGTTTTACCCGGATGTGGATGATACCGGGCAGGTTCTGCTGGCGTTGAATAAGATCGACAATCCGCGGGAGCGGTATCAATATGACGTGTGCCAGCGCGCCATCGAGTGGGTTTTCTCGATGCAGTGCCGCAACGGCGGGTGGGCGAGCTTCGACAAAGACAACACGCGGCTGATCTTCCAGCACATCCCGTTTGCCGACCACAACGCGATGCTCGATCCGCCGACGGTGGACATCACGGGGCGCATTCTCGAGATGCTGGCGACCTACGGCTACACGCGCAAGGATCGGCGCGTGGAAAAGGCAATCAAGTTTATCTACGCGGAGCAGGAAGCCGACGGCAGCTGGTTCGGCCGCTGGGGCGTGAATTATCTGTACGGAACGTTTCTGGTGCTGCGGGGGCTGGAGGCGATCGGCGTGTGGAATCACGAGCCGGAGATCCAGCAGGCAGCGGAGTGGATTCGCATGGTGCAGAACGCCGATGGCGGCTGGGGCGAAAGCTGCGACAGCTACGACGATCCCACCACGCGCGGGGTGGGCGTGAGCACGCCTTCGCAGACCGCGTGGGGGATTCTGGGGCTGCTCGCGGCCGGCGATACGCGGAGCGATTCGGTAGCGAAGGGCATCAAATGGCTGTTGGCGCGGCAGCAGGTCGACGGCACATGGGATGAGAGCCTCGGCCAGGGCAAGACGCGCCAGGCAATCTACACGGGGACGGGATTCCCGCGAGTGTTTTATTTGGCGTATCCGCTGTATCGGGATTATTTCCCGCTGCTGGCGCTGACGAATTACAAGCGGGTGGTCGAGAAAGCCGAATAGGTCGAACCCCACCTGAATTTGAGACGGAGGAAATTTTCCTGATGGCGGTACCTGTATCGCAGGCGTGGACGGTTGCAACCTACGTCCTGTCGCAAAAAATGAAGGGACGGAAGCGGTTTCCGCTGGTCACCATGCTGGAGCCGCTCTTCCGCTGCAACCTGGCATGCGCCGGCTGCGGCAAAATCCAGTATCCGCCGCACATTTTGAAGCAGGAACTGACGCCGGAGGAGTGCTTCCGCGCGGTCGAAGAGTCGGGCACGCCGATGGTTTCGATTCCCGGAGGAGAGCCGCTGCTGCATCCGCAGATCGACAAGATCGTCGAGGGATTGGTGGCGCGGAAAAAGTACGTTTATTTGTGCACGAACGCGCTGCTTCTGAAGGAAAAACTTCATTTGTTCAAGCCGAGCAAGTTCCTGTCGTTTTCAGTGCACCTCGACGGACAGCGCGAGCACCACGACTTCTCCGTGTGCCGCGAGGGCGGCTACGACATCGCGATGGAAGGCATCAAGGCCGCGGTGGCTGCGGGTTTTCGCGTGACGACGAATACGACGCTGTTTGACGGAGCCGATCCCAACTCGGTGCGCGGGCACTTTGACGACCTGATGGATGTGGGCGTCGAGGCCATGATGGTCGCGCCGGGATACACATACGAAAAGGCTCCCGACCAAAAACACTTCCTTGGGCGCGCGCGCTCGCGCCGCCTGTTCCGCGCGATTCTTTCGAACCGGAAGAAGAGCTGGAAGTTCAACGCGAATTATCTGTACCTCGAATTCATCATGGGCAAGCGGGATTTCAAGTGCACGGCGTGGGCGATGCCGACGTTCAGCATCTTTGGCTGGCAAAAGCCCTGCTACCTGCTGCAGGACGGCTACGCCGACACGTTCCAGGAGCTGATCGACTCGACGGACTGGTCGCACTACGGGACGGAGAGCGGCAATCCCAAGTGCGCGAACTGCATGGTGCACTCCGGCTACGAGGGCACGGCGGTCAACTATACGTTTGGCTCGCTGAAGGGGCTGTGGCAGACCGCGAAGGCGATGATGAATCTGTATCCCGACAAGGGCGCGCTCGATTTGCTGAATGAGCCCGTCAAACCGGTGCACAGCTTCAATCCGCTGGTGCAGATTAACGCCCAGATTGAGACGCATGTGACGGTCGAAGAGGGAACTCGCGTATGAGCCAGCCCATGGTGGATCCGAACAGCGTTGAAGTGATGGAAGGCCGCCAGCGCGAGCAGCTGGAGGGATGGATTCCGTCGCTGGCCAGCGGGGAGGACGTCCGCCAGGCGCTGGAAAAGGCGTTCGATTATCGCGGCGACGTGACGCTGACGCTGAAGGATGGGCGAGTGGTGCACGGGTACGTATTCGATCGGCGGCCTGGCGCGAGCCTGCAGGATTCCGCAGTGCGGGTGATGCCGTCCGAGGAGAAGACGAAGCTGACCATTCCGTATTCCGACATTGCCGCGCTGGCGTTTACCGGCCGCGACAACGCCGCGGGGAAGACCTTCGAGGCGTGGGTGCGGAAGTACTGGGAGAAGAAGGCCGCAGGGGAGAAGAATATCGCGATTCAGCCGGAAAACCTCGAGGGTTGATCTTCCTGCTCAGCCCCATTTTTTGATCTTCGGCCAGACGGCGCGGAAATCCCACTTCAATCCGCGGCAGAGCCAGATCGTGAAGTGCTCGTCTTCACGCGACCAGGGATTGTCGACCTGGCCGGCGGCGGCGACGCTCTGGAAATGCTCGCGGTCGCCGGTGCCGTCGCTGCCGAGCACGATGACGATGCTGCCGCCGGCATCGCGCGGTCCCCAGAACCAGTATGAATTGTGGTTGCTGATGGCGCGGGGCAGGCCATACTTCGGCCCAAAATAGTCGACCGCAGCAGCCTCGCCCCAGTCATTCGCGAAGATGGCCGTCCGGGCGCGCTCTTCCGGAGACAGGCTTGAGTAGACTGCGGCTGTTTTGCGCACCATGTCTTCCCAGCCGAATTCATCGGCGAAGAACTGCGGCAGGCGGCCGGTGGGCTGGTTCTCGGCTTTGATGATGGGACCGGTGCCGAGTGCGTGCTCGTAGCGGAGGTATGTCTCCGGGCGCAGGAGCGGCAGCGAGAGCGGCGCAAGAAGAAGGCCCGAGACGGCCAGCAGCGCGGTGTAAGCGGCGCGTGACCAGGCACTGCGGAACCACTGGGTGAAAGCGACCGCTCCGGCGGCGAACATCATGGGGTAGACCGGCGAGACGTAGTAGTTCTTGCCCTGCGTGACGAGCAGAACGCCGACGACAACCACGAAGGTCCAGGCAAGGATGCTGTAGCGCGCGCCGGCGCGGGTGAAGAGGAGCCAGAGCAGCCCGAGGATCCACAAAACCGCGGACACGGGATTGAGGATGTTGGCCTGATCGATGAGGAACGCGACCGGGCCGCGGCGAATGTCGCGCGAGGTCATGCGAACGTTGTGCTCGTATTCGAGAAAAGGGAAGTGGTTGTGGACGAGCCACAGCAGGTGGGGCAAAAAGATGAGGAACGCGGCGAGACAGCCCATCCAGAACCATTGCGAGCGGAAGATGCGGCGATGCGGAGTGAGCGCGAGGCCGACCAGCACGCCGCCGGCGAAAAGCACGATGGTGTACTTCATCTCCAGACCGATGCCGCACAGGACGCCGATCCAAAGCCACCAGCGCGGGTTGCCGCTTTCGATATAACGCAAAACGCACCACGAGCACGCCATCCAGAGCAGAGGCTCGAAGGCATTCATCGTGAACCAATGC
>JBAVUB010000773.1:0-6295 GCA_049696575.1 Acidobacteriaceae bacterium
GGTCAGTGCTCCGACCGACTCACTTTCGGTCAGCATTCCGGTCGTCGGCGCCAATACGCTGACCGCTGGTCCGGCCCAACTTACGGTTATTGCTCAGGGTGCGGCCACTTCGACCACGACTGGCAACGCATCGGCTACAACACTGAGCACGAGCGTGAGCCTGTCGGCGAGTGTGACGAGCGGTGGAAAGCCCGTGACCGCGGGACAGGTGAGCTTCACGTTGCAGTCTTCGCCGGGGACGATGTCCACGGTGACCGGGCCTGTGAACAGCAGTGGAGTTGCCAGCATTTCCTACCCGCTGCCACAGCATCTGGCGGCGACCTCGTATTCCATCAGCGTCAGCTACTCGGACATCGGAGGTTCGTTCGGCCCCAGCAGCGCAACGGGTCAGTTGGCGATCAGTAAGGTGACGCCGACAGTGTCGACCTGGCCGACAGCCAGCCCCATCACGGTGGGACAGTCGCTGGCCTCGTCAATGCTGACGGGAGGCGCGGCATCGGTGCCTGGCGGTTTTGCCTTCACCACGACGGCGACGATTCCTTCTGCGGGAACTTCCTCGCAAAGCGTAACCTTTACGCCGAATGACAGCGCGGATTACACCACGGTGGTGGGGTCGGTCAACGTGACGGCGAACGGCACACCCACGCCGATTGTTCCTTACACCGAGGTGAATGGCGGAGCCTGGCAGACCACCAACAGCGTCACGGTGCAATACAGCGACTCAGTGAACCTGGGTCCGCAACCGCTCACGGGCGGTTCGTGGAGCTGGACCGGTCCCAATGGCTACACGTCCACTGCGCGGGAGATCGACAGCATCCCGCTGACTTTGCCCACGAATGTGTTTGTCGCGACCTACACCAATCCGTCGGGCGTGAAGAGCACAGAGACGTTTACGATTACTGTGGCTCCGACCGCCATTACACCTTATCTACAGGTGAACGGCGCGAACTGGCAGACGATCGCCAGCGCCACAGTGCAACTCACTGACGCCGTGAATCTGGGACCGCAACCGCTGAACGGTTCATGGAGCTGGACCGGGCCGGGTGGGTTCACTTCCACCTCGCGGCAGATCAACAGCATCCCGTTGACCTCGGCGACGAATGTCTTCGTGGCGACTTATACCAATCCCGCCGGCGTAAAGAGCACGCAGACGTTTACGATCAGCATCGCTCCCACGACAATTACTCCTTATATTCAAGTGGGCAATGGAGCGTGGGCCTCGAGCAACAGCACCTTCGTGTTCCCGGGGAGCTCGGTGAACCTGGGTCCGCAACCCCTGACCGGCGGTTCGTGGAGCTGGACGGGGACCGATGGGTTCACATCGACCTCGCGGCAGATCAGCAACATTCCGCTGGATTTTGGCTACAACGTCTACGTGGTCACATACACGAATGCCGTCGGAATCAAGAGCACGGAGACGTTCACGATCATTGTTCTCTAGAGCAACGGAGCCGAGGGAGCCTGGCGAGCTCCTTCGGATTCCGGCACGAGTCTTCGTTCGTGAGTCAGAGCCCCGACATCAATCCGGCCTCTGCCACGGGTCCAGGCACAAAGGCGGAGGACCGGATTCTGCTTCTCACTGAGCGGAAAAATCCGGGGCGCCTGGCCAGCGAGATGGCAGGCGCCCGGCTCCTCTGGCTTCAGAAGATGAACTTAAGCGCGCCCTGGAAGATACGCGGACTACTGGCGCCGGTAATCACGCCGAAAGTCTTCGTGTTATTGATTTTCAGGTTCCCGCTGCCAGGATCGCTGAAGCTGGGGTGATTGAGAACGTTGAAAGCCTCGATGCGGAAGTCCAGCTTGGCCCGCTCGGTGACGGGGAAGAACCGGCTGACTTCCGCGTCGATGTCGAAGTAGTCGGGGCCACGGAAGCTATTCCGTCCCAGACTGCCAAAGGTACCGTTCGCGGCGTAGGAGAAAGGGGTCTGGTTGATGAAGGTCTGGTTTTTGGCGATGTTGTTCTTCGTGTAGGCCCCTGAGCCGGAGTAGTTGGGGCGATCGTTGCCCACGTCGATGCCGGAAACATCGACGCCATTCGTCACGGTGAACGGCGCGCCGTCGGTAACGCGGAGAAGCGGACCGATTTCCCAGTTGTTAACAACCGCATCTTCGAGTCGATTCATGCCGTGGAAGTGGCTGGTGGCCACGCCGTTGGCGTTGAAGATGCCGCGGTAGTCGAAACCGCAGTCGGCGCGGTCCAGCCGTGGGTTATAGGGGTTTTCGACGGTGGTGCCGGCGAAGTCTCCCTGCGCGTCCTCCACGTCGAGGCAGTGCGACCAGGTGTAATTGGCAAGGAAGGTAAATGTAGAGGTGCGGTGCTGGATGGTGGCGATCATGGCGTCGTAACTGGAGGTGACGGAGTCGTCGACGAGGACGGATCCGCCGCCACCGCCGGTGAAGGCGCCGCCGTCGGTGGGATCCTCGAGAACCAGGCGGAAGCGCGAACTGTAGTTCGCGGTGGGCGAGCCGCTGGTATATACCGCCGGGTCAATGGGGAATCCCCAGGTTTGATGGACACCCTCATTGCCGATGTAGTCGACCTGGGCCATCCAGCCCATGCCCAGTTCCCGCTGCACGCTGGCGGTCCACTGGATCATGTAAGGGGAAAGGAAGTGTTTCGGCATAAAGATGTACTGCGCGGTCTTGGGGAAGACCGCGTTGGAGGAAGGGATCTGGGGCTGGGGGAATGGATTGCCCGGCGCGCTGCCGCCATCCCAGGGATTGGCGAAATCGAGGGGCGCTGTCGTGGGAACTGTTGAGGCTGCGGTGGCGAAGGGCGGATTCTGCTGGTTGCGCTGCGCCGTGAAGAAGTTGGGTTCGTCGTAGATGAGCGCGGAGCCGACACGGAGGACCGTCTTGCCGGCGGCGTCGGGATTCCAGGTGAAACCGAGACGGGGCGAGAACTGCCAGGGCGAGTTCTGGGTGTAGTTTTTCGGCACGCCATGGTCGCCGTAGTAGAAGACGCCAGCCGGGGCATTGGGATAGACGCCGCTGTGGGTGTGGCTCAGCATCTGGTTTTCATCGAACTGAGCTCCGCGGTGGAAATAATCCGTCGGCATGTATTCCGGCTGCCAGCGCACGCCGCCCGACAGCACCACTTTCGGACTGATCTGCCAGGTGTCCTGAACGTAGAGGCTGGGAATCGGCGCGCGCAGCGCGTTTTGTTGCGCCTTGCTTTGCTCGAACGCTTGCAGCGCTCCGGTCAGGAAATCGAGATTCGCGTCTCCTGCCTTCTGCTTGGGCAGATTCTGGCCGGGCCCTGTCTGACTGAAGACGCCGCTGAAGGTAAACGCCCCGTTCTCTTCGTAGTGGTTGGTGACATTGAACTCGGAGCGGGCATACTCGCCGCCGAGGACGATCTGGTGTCTGCCGCGGACCAGATTCACATCATCGGAGATGGCGAAGGTATTGACGTTGAAGTGAGATGGGGCGCAGGTACCGCAGTAGAGACTGAACTTGGAGCTGGCGGTGAAGCGGAAGAAGTCGGGGTCGACCTGCCACAGCGTGACGCCAACGCCATTGGGACTGACGCCCTGAGCGGCGGGCGCGCGGTTGTCGCGGCGCCGGTCGATGGTGGCGTGCACGGTGTTCACCAGGTGGGAGCTAAAGACATAGCTGTCGCCGAGGGTGAAGGCCTGTACGCGCTGGTAATTGCCCGGCGTAGCGGTGACCAGGGCGTCAGTGGGGTCCCATAAAGCCGGCAGGCCATAGCCATCGAGGAAGTAACGGCCGTAGAGGTTCTGTTTCTGCGACAGGGTGGCGTCGATCCTGGTCACGAACTCGTTCTCAGTGGAATTGCCGGGCCCGGCATAGAGGACCTTTCCGGCGGGATCGGTGGTCTGGGGCAGGAACTTCTCCAGCGCAAGCGCCTGCGTGGTGAAATACGTTGTGGCGATCTGATTGCCGGTCAGGACAGCTCCGGTGATCGGATTGTAGAGAGGAGTGGAATCGGTGCCCGAGAAGTCGCCGGCGAGATTGGCCTGGTTGGGCACGTAGGCGGTTGAATTGGAGGTCACCGAATGGATGACGGTGCGCTGGTAGCCGGCAAAGAAGAAGAGCTTGTCGCGCAGGACGGGTCCGCCAGCTGTGCCGCCGAAATTATTCTGGTGGAGCTGATCGGGCTTGCTGGAGAAAAAGCTGGTGGCGTTGATGATGTTGTTGCGGATGTACTCGAAGGCGTCTCCGTGAAAGGCGTTGGTGCCGGAGACGGTGACGACGTTGACCTCGCCGCCGGGATGCAGGCCGCTCTGCGCGCCCATGGCCGTAGTTTCGACGCTGAACTGATTGACGGCGTCGGGGAACGGGAACGGCAGGTTGACGTTGGTCATATAGTCGTTGTTGTCGGCGCCGTCGAGCCGGTAATCGGTCTGGTTGCCCTGGCCGCCGGCCACGGAGATGGCGACGGAACTGTGGAAGTTCTTGCTGCCGATCATGTCGTTGCCGGGAGCCGAAGCGGCGCCGCCGGAGAGGGTGATGAGACTGGTCATCTGGCGGTCGCTGAGGGGCAGCTCATTGACCTCTCTCTGATCGATGGTCTGCTTAAAGGAGGTATCCTGGGTTTGCAGGGCGAGAGCCGTCGCCTGGACGTGAACCTCCTGGTTGGCGGCGCCGACCTCCATGGTGACGTTGATGCCGATGTTGCTTCCTACCTCGAGCACGACGCCCGTCTGGGTATAAACCTTGAATCCCGCAGCCTTGACGGAAAGGGTATAGGTGCCAATCGAGAGGTTGGGAAAGCTGAAAACGCCGCCGGCGCTGCTGGCCGTCTCATGCTTCACGCCGGTCGCGACGTCTGTGACGGCGACCTGGGCGCGCTGAATGACGGCGCCGGAAGGATCGCTGATCGTTCCCTGGATCGTGCCCGTACCTGCCAACTGGGCTAATGCGGGCGAAACAATCAGGCAAAGTGCAAGAGCCCAGAGCAGCGACACTAACCACACGGGAGTCCGCCGGTAAGTCTGCGTCATGTCGTAGTCCTCCGAATTCACTCGGTGCGCAGGCCATGGTTACGCTACAGAGGTCTGACCTGTCGTCGAAAACCGCACCAGTATCGTGGAGTCAGAATGGACCTGTCAAGAGGCAACGGCTGGCTGATCCTTTAACGGGAGTGACGGAACGGGTGCCGGCTTCGATCTTTGTCGACCGAACGCAGAGGGGCCGGCAGTGCCAGAGCCTCTTGTTTCTTGGCTTTGCCGATCCTTTTTTCCTTTCCGGAGAACTTGAAAAACGGTAGCCGCAGCACCAGGTCCGCACCCATTTGCAATCGTTTCCAGTCCTCGCGAAAACTTTCTGCCGCTGCCAGAACAGAGTCACCAATACGATGCCGGCCGGATCGCTCTTTGCTCATCGAAGGGCTGACCGCACAGCCGGTTGGTCAGACCACGCACCGACCCAGGCGCGGATTTGATTGGCGACTGTTGAAAATGAAACCCCAGTCTCTGGTCCGGCTATAGCGTCTGGTTGTCGGCGTTCTCCAGTTGTGTATCCTTTGCCGCGCGGCTCAGCAGAATGCGCAGGTCCTTCACCTGATCCAGATGAAAAGCGGAGGCGCCCGTGGGTGCGGTGACGGCGATGAAATCGGCGCGTTCGATTCCGGTCAGGTAGAAACTGGGACGCGGATCGGGGGACGCCGCGGCGACCTCTACATGACTGACTTCGAGATTCCGGATGTGGCGGAAGAAAAAACCCTGGGACGGCATCGGCCCGAACATCCCGGGATCCGGATACTTGCTTTCGAACTCCGGCGGGCGGAGAGCAACGGCATCGTCCGACGCGCCTCCGAGGGAGTGTTGGTAGATGTCGGAGAGCTTGACGTCTTCGATCGCGTAGTCGGGAATGCCGCTGAGGATGGAACAAAGCCTCGATCGAGAGTTATAGCTCGTCAGGTTGCTGATGAGGATGCGGCGCATCGTACCGACTTTGGTGGTTTCTTTCGGTCCGCGCAGCCGGGCGCCCAGCCGGACGAAGATGGGTCCGGTCACGATGTCGCGCATGGTGATGTTCGAAATCGCGATGTCTTCGCAGAGCGCGCCGTCTTCGCTTTCCAGCGCAAGCCCGTTACAAGCGTCGAAGACGCAGTTGGAAATCGTGATGTTCTTAAAGCCGCCGTTTGATTCCGTCCCGCACTTGATGCGGCCCGTGCGTCCCACGCGCGCATCCGGCGCAAACCGTTTGAACGTGCCGTCGAGCACCGTGCCCAGCTCATAATCACCGGTCACATAGCAATTCGTGATCGTGACGTTTTCCGTCGCTCTGGCGTAGCCCAGGGCATAACTGCTTTTCGGGCAAATGCCGT
>JBAVUB010000774.1:0-5450 GCA_049696575.1 Acidobacteriaceae bacterium
GCACCAGAACGCGCTGGACATACTGGCAAAGGAACTCCTCGAGCATGAAACCGTCGACGGAAGCGCGGTCAGAGATGCTCTGGGCATCGTCGCTCCTGCCGCTATGGTCTCGGAAAGCGCAGCATGAAAAACCTGGCACTGAGGCAGAACGAGCGTTACTCCGAACGCGCTGTTTACACCCGTATCCGACGACTTGTGGTTTTGCTTCTCTTCGGTTCTCCTTGTTATCCGCTCCTCTCGCAGATCCCATCTGCACCGCCAGTTTCTGAGATCGTGCGGCGTTCTGCGGAGGCGACCCACGCAGACTGGGAGAGGGCTCCGAACTATGACTTTTGCCAAACAGATGTTGCTGGCAGCCATACGCGAACCCGCGCTGAGCTGATGATTGACGGTTCCAGCTACGAACGGCTGGTGGCGATTGATGGGCGCCCGCTACCCGCGCAGGAAGAGCAGGCCGCGGCGGCACGCTACGCGGCAGTCGCGGAGCAGCGAAGTCACGAGACAGAAGAGCAGCACGCGAAGCGAGTTGCACAATATCAAAAAGAGCGCCACCGGGACCAGATGCTGCTCGAAGAAATGGGCAGCGCGATGGAGTTTCATCTGGACGGCGTCGCGACTGTGAACAATCGGCAGACCTTTGTGCTCCGTGCAACCCCACGACCGGGATATGTGCCGAACGGGCTCGAGACACAGGTGCTCACCGGAATGCGCGGAACGCTTTGGGTCGATCAGGAGACGTTTCGGTGGGTTCGGGTGGAAGCCGAAGTGATGCACCCGGTCAACATCGTCGGATTCGTGGCACGCGTCGAACGGGGCACGCGTTTTCTGCTGGAAGAGGCACCCGTTGGCGAAGACGTCTGGATGGCCAGCCGTTTTACGATGCGGGCCAGGGCGAAAATCCTGTTTATCTTTTCGTCATCCTCCGCGGAGGATGATATCTGGTTCGGCTACAGACCCCGGGGCACCTTGCAGGCAGCGGCATGCATTCCGGGGAATCCTCAGGAGCCCCTGTCTTCAGGACAGCGGTAGGTGAAATCCCGCCCGCGTGAGCCATCGGCGAAGGGCCGAGGGCAAAATCAGCCTTGCGACTGCGATTTGGGCTCGCAGGAAGCACTTTGCTTTTGTGGCGACTAAGCGGCTTTTCCGGCTTACAATGTGCGGCATGACCGCCGGGAGCGACATTCATCCCGGGCCCGTGAAGCCGGACGCATGGCTGCGTCGGGTAGTCGACTCGACTCCCGCTCTTCTCGACACCGCCCGAGCAGATGGAAGCTTCGATTTCTTTAATCAGAGCTGGCTCAGTTTTGTTGGCGCGTCAGAGGAGAAACTGCTGGGCTGGGGCTGGACGGCGTTCATCCACCCCGAAGATCTCGATTCATTGCTGTGCAAATGGAAAGAATCAGTCGCCAGAGGCGTGAGCTTCGAGGCCGAGGCAAGGGTGCGCCGGGCGGATGGGGAATACCGGTGGATGCTTCATCGCGGGGTCTGCCGGCCTCAGGAGGACGGACAAGCGGTCCGCTGGTTTGGCTCGAGCGCTGAGATCGAGGACCAAAAGCGAACCGAAGATTCGCTGCGACTCGCAGAGACCTATACGATGCAGGTCCAGCGAGTCGCCGGCATTACCGGATGGGTGATAGAGCCGCCCGACACGATAGTGTACTGGACGCCAGGCTCTTCCGATAGCGGCGCCGATTTCACCCAACGTCCTCCGAACAAACTGGCCGAGTACACGCTTCGAGTTCATCCCGAAGACCGCGCAAAGGTGACCCGAGCGCAGGAGAAACTTTTGTCCGGGGAGCCCGCCAGTTGTACTTACCGAGAGGTAGAGAACGATCGCGCGATGCGTGTGGTCCGGGCGGTGGGCGCTCCGATCCGCGCCAACGGCATTGTTACGCATTGCGTTGGGGCCACGATCGACATCACGGAACAGGAGGAGATGACCAGGCAGCTGGAGCGCAGCCACGCTTACCTGACGGAGGCGCAAAGACTCAGCCACACCGGTAGTGTCGGTTGGAAGCTAGCCACCGATGAGCACATCTGGTCCGAGGAGACGTACCGGATCTTCGAGATTGATCCCGGCAAGCCCCCCCGGTACGAGATGATTCTGGACCGAATTCACCCGGAGGACCGGGCGAGCGCTCTCGAGAGCCTGGCAATGGCATCGCGCGGTGTAGAAAAACTCGATTTCGAGCATCGCTTGCTGTTGCCGGACGGCCGTATCAAATATCTGCATCTTGTCGCACATCGTCTGCCGATCTTGACTGCCGGCGCGGAATACGTCGGGGCCGTCATGGATGTCACCACACAAAAAGCGGCAGAGGAGAGCATTCGCAGAAGGGAGGCCGAGCTTCGTCAGATCGTGGATGCGGTTCCCCAGCAGGTTTTCGTTTTTGATGCTGACTGGACGCCTATCTTCGCGAACAAACAGGAACAGGAATACAACGGGCTGACCGAAGAGGCGGCCCGATCAAAAAGCGCGGTCCTCGAGCTCTTTCATCCGGATGACAGAAACAGGGTTGTGGAAGCTCGTCAGCGAGCATCGCTGAACGGAGCTCAAATGGAGATAGAAGCCCGCATCCGGCGAAGCGATGGGCAATACCGCTGGTTCCTGATCAGGGACAATCCGCTTTGTGACGACCAGGGCCGCGCCTTGCGCTGGTATGGCGCCCGGACCGACGTCGATGACCGTAAGCAAGCAGAGCAAAGCCTGGAGCGCGAAAACATCGCACTTCGGCAGGAAGTCAGCGAAGCGTCCATGTTTGAAGAGGTCATCGGGTCGTCAGTCCCGCTGCGAGCAGTTCTTTCGCGTGTCGCCAAGGTTGCCAACGCGGATTCGACTGTCCTGATTCTTGGTGAAACCGGGACGGGGAAAGAGCTGATCGCCCGCGCCATTCACCGGCTGTCCCGGCGCGCTTCACGCGCCTTCGTAACCGTAAACTGCGCCTCCATCCCGCACGACCTGATCTCTTCGGAGTTATTTGGCCATGAGAAGGGCTCGTTTACGGGCGCGATCCAGCGACGCCTGGGCCGCTTCGAACTGGCCGACGGAGGCAGCATATTTCTCGACGAAATTGGAGATCTTCCCCTCGACATGCAGAGTGCACTGCTGCGAGTTCTGCAGGAACATGAGTTCGAACGCGTCGGTGGAAACAGATCCATTTCGACGAATGTCCGCGTGATTGCCGCGACGAATCGCGATTTGACTTCGGCCATCGCTGCGGGAAGCTTTCGCAGCGATCTTTTCTACCGGCTCAATGTCTTTCCGATTGATATTCCTCCTCTGCGGCAGCGCAGGGAGGACATTCCACTCCTCGTCAAGTATTTCGCCGACCGTTTCGCAAGAAAAGCAGGCAAGTCGATTCGGACCATCAGCAGAAGAAGCATGGAATTGCTTCAGGCTTACAACTGGCCTGGTAATATTCGTGAGCTACAGAATGTGATTGAGCGATCCGTTATTCTTAGCGAATCTGGGGAGTTGTGGGTCGATGAATACTGGTTTGCCCAGCAGGAAGCTGTTGCGGAGAAGCCGGTCCGTGCGGCTCTACCCGGTATTGCTCCATTACCCGACGATCTCTCCGAGCATGCCAGGGAGATGATCGAGTCCGCACTTGAGGCGTCTAAAGGCCGCGTATCGGGCCCTTCGGGTGCTGCTGCCCGGCTGGGAGTGCCACGTTCCACACTGGAGTCGAAGATTCGTGCTCTGAATATCGACAAGAAGCGGTTTAGAGCCGAAGGCGCATCGCTGCCGGCCTAGCCTGAAACCTACCGATCAGCTTTCCGACAAAGTTTGCCTGATTGGCGAGATCTCGCCATCTGCGGTCGAAACACCCAGCCTTGTGCGGTCCGGAATATGGCATCGAACGTGCCTCTCTATCTCCTCGAGAGAGGTGACATGTTCAGAATCCGGCGAAAACGCAACGGGCATCTTGTGCTTTATCTCAGTGGGCGAATTGAAGCGGACGATCTCCCAGACCTGAAGTTACTGATGGACTCGCAGAGGGAAAGCTCCGCTATTGTCCTCGATTTGAGCGATTTGACTCTGGTTGATCAGGCCGCGATCCGATTCTTCGGCCGGCTTGAACAAGTGGAAGGGATCGAGCTCGCGAATTGCCCAGCCTACATTTGCGATTGGATTCGCAATGAGCGCAATCGCGAGCATGAGAGGACGCTACCCTCATCGGAAAAGAAGACGAAATAAAAAGACGAGTGGTAGCCGGATTGCTCTTCAGGTAGTGCCGCAAAGGCAGGAGGAGATAAATAGCTATGGAAAAGATGTTGGTTGTTGTGTTCGACACTGAAAAGCAGGCCTATCAGGCAAAGACGGCGCTTGCTCAACTGGAACTGGAGGGCAGCATCACCATCTATGCGGATGCCGTCATCTCCAGAAACGCAGATGGCTCGACAACAGTGAAACAGGTCAACGAGCAGGCGCCGCTTGGCATGCTCAGCGGTACGGCAATGGGAAGCCTTGTCGGATTGCTCGGCGGTCCAGTAGGCCTGGCGATCGGTGCATCCGCCGGGCTGCTGGCCGGCCTGATCGCGGATATGGCCAACAGTGGCGTCGGCGAAGACTTTATCGACGATGTTCGGAAGGAACTCACGCCCGGGAAGTTCGCGATCGCTGCGGATATCGAGGAAGTCTGGACCGAGCCGGTGGACGTTCGCATGGAAGCGATCGGCGGGAAGGTCTTTCGCCGTTCGTACTCCGAGGTCAAACAAACTCTGCGCGAACAGAATGTGGCAGCCATGAAGGCCGATCTGGCAGAACTGCAGGCTGAGCATGCGGTCGCCCAGGCTGACCGCAAGTCGAAGCTGCACCAGAAGATCAATCAGCTCGAATCGAAGATCCAGGCGCACCTGCAGCGGAACAAGGAAGCGCGTGAGGCAGCGGAGCGGGAAGCGAATCTCAAGGCCGAGACCCGTAAGGCCAAGGCTGCCGAACAGCAGGCCGCTGCTGACTCGATCCACGTTCACGCGTAGGTAGGACTGCGCGGTGGACGAACTCGATGCACGGCTTCTGATACGGCCGAGCACCTCGTGAATAGAACGATAACAAGGAGATCAACCATGACCATTGCAGTGGAAGCAACAAAACATGCGGTTCACGACAAGCTTGAATCGCAAGTCAGGTCGCTTGCAGCGACGATCGCACAGCTGAAGGCGAAGGCACAGAACTCCAAAGCCGACGCCGAACTCAAGGCCATCGCCAACCTGGCCGCGACGCAGCTTCGAATTCATCAGAAGCTCGATGAGCTCAGCAAGGCGGGCGATGAGAAATGGGAGCAGAACAAAGCGAACATCGAGTCGCTCATTACCTCTTTCGAGAAGTCGGTCAGAGACCTCGAAGCGAAGATGAAGGCTCACTGACCCGCACCCGAAAGGGTTCCGCGCAATCGCTCGTGTGTGGGCGCCGTCCTGGGGAGGCATCACTACCCTGGGCGGCGCTTGCG